>CAZMTM010000010.1:0-11656 GCA_964569175.1 uncultured Gammaproteobacteria bacterium
CGCGACAAATCGCCGAGATTGAAGTAGACACTACTCTTAGCGGTATCCGGGTATTTATTAATTCTAACGGCGGAGACCCGGTAGCTACTTTTCAAATTTGTGATGCTATCAAGAATTGTTCTAAACCAGTATCAACCATAACTGTTAGCCGGGCCTATTCTGGTGCAGCTATGATTTTATCTTCCGGTGATAAGGGAAGAAGATACGCCGCTGAACATGCTGAAATAATGGTTCACCGGCCATGGTTTTTTCTCTACGGGGCAGGGGCAGTTAATATTGAAGACATAGAAAGTCAGGTAGAACGCTTGCAGATGATGGAAGAAAACTTATTTGACCTGATGTCTAAGAATACCGGGAAAACAGTTTGGGAGTTGAGACGAGAATTGAGTCGCGATAGGTGGTTTAATACTGAAAGAGCCATTGATTACGGACTAATAGATAAAATCTGGCACGGAGCCAACAATTAAGCCAAAATTTAAGGGCCTATCAAAGAATAGGTCCTTTTTCTATTCTGATTTTACGGCTGACCATTTTTTGATTATTAAGCACAGATGGGGGTGGATAAAGTTATTTGCATAAGGACTTGCTTAATTTTTACTTAACTGTTAAACTTAAAACAGTTCATTGATATAAAAGGGGGATTAAAGTGAGAAACAGAGCAGGGTGGATTATAGTAGGGGCAGAAGTTTTGGTTCTGGTCGCAATTTTTCTGGTTTTTGAGTATACCGGTAATGGTTTTGCTCCAGAAATAAATATTAATTCCGCCAGGCCTATAGGTCCGCAAGAATTTACCAACCGGATTGAAATATTTTCCGAGATTAATGGTTTCGAGGCCTCAAGAATAATCAAGCATATTGAAGATATTGAAGTAGATTCTACTTTTGATGAAGTTCAGATATTTATCAATTCTCCGGGTGGAGGAGCGAAAGCCAGTTTTGCTATTTGCGAGGCAATCAAGAATTGTACTAAACCGGTAGCGACCATCGCTTTGGATAAAGCCGCTTCTGGGGCAGCCTTGATTTTATCTTCCGGCACAAAAGGAAATAGATACGCCATTGAACGATCTGAAATAATGCTCCATCGGCCAGCTAGGCCGGTTATGGGTATATTCAAAAGTGAAGAGTTTGACCGAATGGCCGAAGGATTGCGAGAATCAGAAAGGATTATTTATGATATAATAGCCGAGAATACCGGCAAGAGTGCTGAGGAGATAGAGCAGGATTTACAGGAAGAAAAGAGGTTTAATACTCAGGAAGCCATAGAATATGGATTAATTGACGGAGTCTGGCACGAAGGAGTAGAAGAGTAATTTAAAAGGCCCATCAATAGATGGGCCTTTTAAATTTTAAAAATCGGGAGTCGAACTCCCGGTTTACCTTGATTTTTGATTTGACAAAAAATAGAAATATGATATCTTATTAATAATGGTTCATTAGTTCATTTTACAAAAAGGAGGACGAATGAAGATGGTAATTTATGGAAAAATCATAGAAGCGGTGAAAAACATAGTACAGGCAACATCTAAGGGGTTTTTCAGCACAGTTAAAGCAGTTATAAATTTGTTTGCGGTAATTCTGAAAAGTGTTATTAAAAAAGTGGGTCCATTGTCTGTTATTTTAGCAATTATCGGTTATTTTGTTTATGGAGGTTGGACCGGATGTTTAGGTATTATTTTATTGTCTTTTATCTTGGGCTGGGTTTGTGCTTTGGGCCTTATTCCCATTCTTGGTCCTATTCTTTACTGGTTAATAGCAACCAAAATGGTAATACCCTGGATTTTTAATCTGACTGGTATTTATGCTACTGGTTTAACCGGATTTATTTATTGGCTCTATTTTGCTTTATCAATTGTAATGGGTATAGTGGGGGCTATAATAATATTTATGATTGTGATGTTTATAGCGGCCCTTGTATCTAACCGGTAATCAGGAATATCTTCATTAGTATTGGTTTATAAAAAGGCGGTTTAATCAACCGTCTTTTAAATTTTTAGGTTTAATTAGTAATTTGACAATTTAGAGAAATTATGCTAAGATAGAATTAAATAGATATTTAAAAAGGAGGACAAATGTTCCGAAAGATAGTTTTCCCGACACTGATTTTATTATTAGCCCTGTTCGTTTTTAATACTCTATCGGTTGCTCAAACCAAAACTGGACTCAACATGGGGATTGAAATTGATTGTATTTTCTCTTTGCAGGGTAAAATTACCCGAGAAAAAGCTAAGGCGTTAAAGGAGTTTTTAAAACAATGTCAGGCCGATTCTAACATTTCAACGATTGGTATTGATATTCAATCCTTGGGCGGATTGGCTTATCCCACTTTTAAGATATGTAGACTGATACAGGAGATAGAAAAAGACAAGATAGTGGTTACCATTGGCAGAGGACGCGTTTCTTCAGCCGCTGTCGCCATTCTGGTTTGTGGTACGCCCGGTTATCGTTTTCTAAAATCGGGCACGGTAGTGGTTATTCATTCAAGCCGCAATTTTGTAGCTAAGGGCCATTACACACCTGAACAATTATGGGATAAATATCAAGAAGCAAAGGGAATACAGACCTATTATTATGAACTGATAGCCGACCATTCGGGTCAAAGCCCCCAGCAGATTGCTAAGGATTGTTATCGCAAGAATTTTGTGCTCTCGGATAAAAAAGCTATTAATTACGGTCTGGTCGATTATTTGATAAAATAATCGGAGCAAATACGAGTCAATAAGAGCAGCCTCGGATAAGAGGCTGCTCTTTAAATATATTATTCTAGATTGTCCTAAGTAATTTATTTTGTTTTATCTTATATCCTTATTTTATTCTATTTTATTTTATCTATTTTATCTATTTTATTTTTAATCCGGGATAAAGCGGATGCGCCCTGGTTAATTCTTTAACCATCTTTTTTATCTTTTCTTTTTCTTTTCTGTCTTTCGCGTTATAAATTGCTCTGACAATTAATTGACCAACTATTTTCATTTCTTTTTCCTTAAATCCGCGGGTGGTTAAAGCCGGCGTACCCAGTCTAATACCAGAAGGATTGAATGGTGTACGCGGGTCATAAGGAATCATATTTTTGTTGACAAAAATTCCAACCTCTTCTAATGCATTTTCTCCTTCTTTACCGGTCAAGCCGGTTCTAGTTAAATCAATTAAAATTAGATGATTATCTGTGCCGCCGGAGACAAGGTCTAGGCCTTCTTCTTTTAAGATTTTAGCCAGAGCTTTGGCGTTTTTAACAATCTGTTCGGCGTATTTTTTGAATGATGGTTTAGCCGATTCTTTTAAAGCCACGGCAATAGCGGCAGTTTGGTGATTATGGGGTCCGCCTTGCATGCCAGGGAAAACCATTTTGTTAATCGCTTTAGCAAATTCTTTTTTACACATTATCATTGCTCCTCGGGGACCGCGTAAAGTTTTGTGAGTGGTGGTGGTAACGATGTCAGTAAAAGGCAGGGGGCTGGGATGGACTTTTCCGATAATCAACCCGGCGATATGGGCAATGTCAGCCATACTGATAGCTCCAACTTCTTGAGCAATCTGGTGGAATTTTTTGAAGCGGATGATTCTTGGATAGGCAGTGGCGCCGGAAATAATAAGCTTTGGTTTTTCTTTTTTGGCCAGCTTAAGAACCTTGTCGTAATCTATTAAGTGGGTTTTTGGGTCTACGCCGTACTGGACGAAATTAAATATTTTTCCCGAAAGGTTAACTTTATGTCCATGGGTTAAGTGTCCACCCTGATCCAGACTCATACCCATCACTTTATCGCCCGGCCGCAGTAAAGCGAAATAGACTTCCAGATTGGCCGGTGAACCGGAGTAGGGCTGGACGTTAACGCGTTCGGCTTTAAATAATTTTTTGGCTCGTTCAATAGCCAGGTTTTCAGCCTGGTCAATAAATTGATTTCCGCCGTAATAGCGTCTGGCCGGATATCCTTCTGAGTATTTGTTGGTTAGAGGTGAGCCCAGGGCAGTTAAAACTGCCTGGGAAACAAAATTTTCCGAGGGGATAAGTTCAAGACCTTCTCGCTGGCGATTAATTTCTGCGTTAATTATTTTAGCAATTTTTGGGTCAACCTTTTTAAGAGTCATATATTGTTATTTTACCTTAGATTATGTCAAAGTCAACACCCTCTTTCTTTTTTCTAATTTTATGCTAAAATTAAATGAAGTTTAGCGGCCCTGTCGTCTAGCGGTCAGGACGCATGGTTCTCAACCATGTAACACGGGTTCGACTCCCGTCGGGGCTACCATCTGCTTTTTAAAGAGCCAAATACCCTAAAGTGTTAATAACGTAGTGAAGTTTTATATAAGTCAGGGCAAGAAAGTTCTCGGTTTTAACCGTAGAGATGAATTGTCCTTTAGTCTTTTGCAAATATTTGCTATACTGTAAAACATGAGAAAATCATTCGTTTTCATAAATTTTTTTATTGGTATAGCTACTATTAGTTTAATTATTATAGCAACCCCTACGGTTAGCAATGCGCAGGCTACAACTCTTCAGGAGGGGGATCTGGTCAGAACTTCAGATAATCCGGCGCTTTATTTAATCCAGAACGGCCAGAGAAGAGTTTTTCCTCATAGCGGGGTTTATACTTCCTGGGGTCTGCCGAAAGATTATTCAACCGTCCAGGTGGTTCCCGATTTATCAAGCTATCCCGAAGCAGACCCGGTTGCGTTTAGAGACGGCTCTTTGTTCAGGGGTTCAGCTAAAAGTCTTTACGGCCATGAAGCTTCGGCCGTATTTTTTGTTTCTAACGGCCAATTGAGGCCGATTAAATCAAGTGAAATTTATAAGGAATTATTTAATGACCCTGATTGGCAAAAAGTTACCTGGGTGCCGGATGATTTGCTGGATAAATTTGTCTATCCAATGGGCGAAACAGTTGATTCTTCAGAAACTCATCCTGACGGAACGCTGATTAGATACAAAGAAACTCTGGGTGTTTATCTGATTGAAGACGGCGAAAAGAGACCGATTACTTCTTTAGAAACCTTGAATAATAATCGGCTGAATTTAGATGATGTGATTGAAATTGAATCAAGTGAAACTTACGAAACCGGAATTGGAGTTCAGTCCGGAGAAGAAAAATTAACCATGAATATTCCCAATGCCGTAGAAAATACGACTTTTGTTAAAGCCTATCGATTTTATGATTTTAATCACGCCCGGGGTATCTGGCCGACCAGCGATAACAACTATCTGCTTACCGGTTGGACTCTGGTCGGACTTCAGGATGATGCTTTTATCAGCAAATTAAACAAGCAAGGCGAGCTAACTTGGACCAAATTCGTTAGTAGTTGGGTTCATTATTCCGGACCAATGGGTACTGGCCCGGTTGATGATGAGGGGTATTTTGTTATCCAGCTTAAAGGTGGTTCTTATTTAATGGTTGGTCAAACGTGGGGTTATGTTGGCGACGAAGAAGCCAAAGTTTTTGAAACCCCGGCTAACATTTTTCTTTCTAAATTTGATAAGCAGGGTAATTATCTTTGGACAGAAACGGTCGGGGATTTAGCCGGCGATATTCCGGCTGGCCTCTGGCCAACTGATGATGGCGGATTTTTACTTTTGTCGGCGTTAGAAGAACTTGGCGCTGGAGCAGGAGGAGAGGGTGACACTTACTGGTATTTTGCCCTGGCTAAATTTGACGCAGAAGGCAAAAAAGAATGGATTAAAAAAACAAATTTTAGGGGGACGGTTAATTATATAGAGCGGGAAGACGATGGCGGTTTTGTTACGGTCGGTGATATTCCTTTTGACGAAGTTTTAAAGACGAAAGATGAAGAAGTGGGTTCGTCTATGCCGACTATCGCGAGACTAGACAGAAATCTTAACGTGGCATGGGCTAAAAGCATAGAAGCTATACCGACCGAATATTGGACTGCTAAGCCGGCCGATAATGAGGTTGGATACACAGAGAGTTATATGAAAGTCCGGTGGCCGGCCGGTAATTTTTCGGCTGTTCAGAGAACTCCGGATAACGGTTATTTAGCCATCGGTTTTCTTTTGCCATTTGCTCGAGGGTATGCTGATTGGAATCTTACTTATAAAACAATTACCGGTATGCCACTTTTAGCGGTAAAGCTGGACAAAGACGGCAAATTTCAATGGGCAAAAACATTAACCACCGGACTTTACTCTTTTGACAATGAATTCAAAATAGTAAAAACCAAAGATAATGATTTTATAATAATGTTTAATTATATGTCCGGCGGTAAAGAATTTGTAGGGAGGGAGCTATACGATATTTATATGAAGAAGTCGGAAGAAGTGGCTAAACTTTATCCGGATGATTATAAGCCGGGAGATGAAGAAAAAAATCCTGCTTTAAAAAAAGCAATAGAAGAAAGGAGCGAAGCTTCTAGTAACTGGATGGCTACTATGACAAAGCACATAGCATTAATGAAAATTGACTCGGAATTTAATGTTAAATGGCTCAAAACGATTGGTCCAGAAGTTAAGCCAATAGCTGGAGGCGCGGGCTTTCCTTATGAATTTACCGGCGGTGGTATTCGGATTGACAATGACCAGGGAATAGTAATTGCCGGCACTCATACTACTGATGTTGTTTGTTTTGTTAGTTTTGGAGAAAAATTTTATTGTCAAGACGCTTTACTAATTAAGCTTGATAAAAACGGAAATCTTACTGATAATTCTTCCGGTCTTGTTTCTAATTATACAACCGTTTCTCAAGAAAATTTAAGTCAATATATTACCTTGAGAGATGTGGAACCGAAAATAATAGATTATGAATTGGGAATTAAAAGGCAAGGAATAAGAAAACACGAACCAGATGTTTTGGCCAAGAAAACCAGAACGATCACTACCCTTTCTTCATTTAAAGAAAAGACTGTTGTTCTAAGGGAACAAGAGCCCATTTCTTCTATTACTACTCCGCAAACTACTCCCAGAACTAAAACCTGGGAAGAAATAAATTATGAGCAAACCGAAACGGTTGAGCTGGTTAACGATAAAAGCAGGGAAGTTCACAATGAACTTTTGCCAATTCTCAATCAGCTATTTGATAACAAAGTAAAATTAAGAGATAATTTTGGCGGGCTATCTCTGGATTACACTTTCAATCGGTTGGTTACTCGAGACGATGTAGTGGTTGTTCAGGAAGGACTTGAGGATATTGGTTATACCACAGATACTTCAGAGGGCGGACAATTAATTATGATGAAAATCGGCCGGACGCTTAACCTGGTTTTTTCTATCAGAAGCAAAAGACACGGAACCCTGGAAGTTACTTTTTAATTAACAATTTTTTAAATAATAAAAATGGCTAAACCGTATAAACATGCTGCGCTAATTTGCGTTATTCTCAGCATCCTTGCCTTACTCGGGATTATTATTGGCATTAATAAATTAAATCCCTTACTCATAATTATTTTTTTAATACCAACAGTAGTTTATGAAGTTTATCGCACAGAAGGAGAATCAACCAAATTGGCATCATGGGGATTACTTATTATTTTTATAGCTGAAATTGTTTTAATAGTTGGTAATATTAGTTTTGATTTAGCAGAATATCTGGGCGTAACAGAAAAATGGGTTGCTGGCTATAAGGTGCCCCTGGGTGACATTAAAGTTGTTGGTCCGGTAATTATGGCAGTCCTGGCAGTAATACTGTTTGTCCGCACTCGCGGTCGTTATACCAGGTGGTTGGCAGTAATTATTTTTATTACCTCTTTTGTTGTTGTGTATGTATTGGACCCAACTATTTTTAAACGTTTGCTGCGTTTTGGGATTGAAGCGGGACTGAATCGAATATAGTATTAATGGCAAAGCAAAAGAAGAAAATTTTATCTAAAAATTGGCTTCCTACCAGGCAGTGGGAAGAAGTTTCGCGTGGTGAGAACGAGAGTAATAAGTGGGTGAAAATTGCCCACATTGATCCTATCCCTCTCGGCAATCAGGAGCTTATAAACCCAAAAACGATTATTGAGAGTGAGACCGAGCAAACCATCATCGTTGGCTCGGAGCGGCCGGGAGGCCCGAAGTCGTGGGAGAGAGGTCAGCAGGCCGGTGAAGAGATGCTGGAGGGGTATGCTCGGGCAGCCAGGGATATGAATCTTTTACGGCAGGTTCAAGAATTAAAAAAACAGAGCCGTGAAGCCATAAAATCGCTGGGACAATATGGCGCCACTGCTCCCGTTTCGGAGAGATTTGATTACCACGGCTTTATTACGATTGCCGAGCTGGCTGACGAGAATATAGCTAAACAGACTCTTGAAAATATTTGCTTAATGCCGGAGCGCGGCCCTCTGGATATTCCTGTGCCAGGAGCGAATATACAGGGAATTAGTACTATGAGAGAAGCCCTTAAAAGCGATCTGATGAAGTCCTATATGACCGAGGAGCAGATCAAAGAGGCGGAGAAAGCGATGGGGGAGATGCAAAAGGAAGTGAAGGAGAAATTTCCTAAGGATGTTAAGTTTCAAAAGGGGAAATACCAGGAGCATGATGTTGTTTTTCTTATAGGTAAAAATCAGACTGGTACTCCTTCGGTTCTTAAAGAGAGTAAGGATAAAAATAAGGTTTTTCACTCGGTGCGGGTAGGCCGTTTTATTGTATCGGGCACTCTATTGCGGAACGTCAACACTCTTCCTCTGGGAATTTCCTCTTGCGACTCTTTGAAAGAATTTAAGACGAAGACTAAGGTTGAAAGGATAGGGAATCAAACCTTTGTTGATAAGGAGATTCGCCCGGTAAAAAGCACTCTGGCAAGAGAAGGTTACCTTTATAAAGAAGAAGTAGATAAGATATTTAAGGCGATATTCTCGGCAATTAAAGGATGAGTGTGACTTTTAAAGTTTTTCGTGGTATAATGATAAAAGTATGTCGAAAACAATAAAAACATTAATTCTGGTATCAGTTTTGTGTTTTGGAATGGTATTAATCTCCGGCTGTAATTTATCCAAAAAAAGCGTTGATATTGAAGAAAAATGTTGTCAGGAATGTTTAAATTTTATTATCGAAGCGCAAGATTCTCAAAAATGTTTAGATAATCCTGAAATAAGTGATCAATGCCGAGAATTTTTTGAGAAAAATCCGGACAAAGAAAAAAGTTGCTTGGCCGGAGAAATAATTATTCCTCCTGTCAAGCCTCCTGTTAGTCCTCCTCCTGCCGGTGACGGGTTTAAACCCGGTGACATTTTTGGGAAGTGCGACCAACCTTATGTTTGGTGGAAAGATTTTGAAGAAATAGAAAAAAAATTTAAAGGAAAAAAGTGGAGCGGCGCTTTGATTAGCAATTATCCATATTCTTACACTATTACTCTCAAAGTAGAAGAGCTAAAAATCAATTTTGAATCATTAAAAGATGTTATTGCCGCAACAAAATCGGCTAAGCAGGCTGGTCAGTGGACGCCCTGTGATCCATATGGTTTGTTGGTAAGAACGGCCCCCATAGGAGGAGGCATTGAAGTGGTGGGTTCAGCCACGGTTGATTATAGTACTCCAATGATAAACCCGAGTACTATAGGACCATCAGGAAGAAGCGGAACGTGGACTTGTTTTGTGACCAATGACCCAATACCTGTTAAAATTCTTGGGAACATGTATTTTACCGATAAAGGATTTTTAATGTCTTCTACAGTAATTTCTGCTGGTTGTCAGGCTGACAATATGCTTGATTTGTATTTAGAAGAAACTCCTCCAGAGGGATGTACGGGATTAAAATTAGAAGGCTATTGTGATGTTGATGAAGTAACTTATCGCTGGCGTTATAATATGAAAGATGAGTGGATAGATGCTTTATTAATAGGTAATAATTTTAGATTATTAGACAATGGACATATTGTTTTTGATGAAGAATCCAATATTGTCAGTTCTACTACCAGGGGGCCAGAGGGCGGAACGGAAGGAGGAATTAGCGGCACTCTTTATCTTTCTCCGTAAAGGTTAAATAATTAATCAATTTTTTAATAAAAAACTATGAAAAAAATATTGGGAATAATAATCATTCTAGTAATTGTAGTCGTTGGCGGTTTTTTGGCAGTGAAGTTTTTTGGCGGAAAATCAACTGGTTCAATAGGAGGAAAAAGTATAATGGACTTAGTAGAAGAACAGAGCGCTGAAAAAATGAGCGAGAATGATTGGATTAAGGGGTGTGAAGAATCTGACTTTGAAATAAGAGATGGATGTTTTAGCATGGGAGCCGTTTATTACAGAAACCCGCGCTTTTGCGACCATATAAGCAAACTCGCCGACAGAACAGAATGTAAAAAAGAAATTGAACAGGCCTATAAAGAGCTCGGTGATATTGAAAAATTACCGCCCGAAGAACAAATGTTAAAAATGCAAGAATGGGTTTACAAACAATCAATGATGAAAGCAATATTTGAGGAAAGTTATGACGAAGGCGCAGAAGAAGCTGGTCCGGGAGAAGAAGTAGAGGCAGGGGAAACAAAGCCGGAAGAACCGATTATAAAATCAACCGGAAAAATGAATGATGATATATATGTGGAAATAATGGCTCGAACAATGTATTTTGGACAGTTGATTCAAGCAGACCCAATGGCCGCGCAAGGAATAGCAAATAAAGTAAAAGATTCTTATCGGGAATTTGGCGTTACTGAAGAAGAATTTGAGGCCTATGCTGATAAGTTGGGTAAGGAGGCAAAAACAAACCCTACAAAAGTTATGCAATTGATGCAAAAAGCGAATCAGCGAGTGGTGGAATTACAAAAAACAGGTTTCTAGTTTCTGGTTCTTCAATTAATTCTTATTATTTGTTATAATTAAAGTACATTAATTATATATAGTAACTTTAATTACAAGGTTCTTGAGCGAAACCCGCTGCAGGCGGAGTAAGTGAAAGGTTCTTATACTAATAAGAGAATATTCTAAAGGTCGGAGATTTGATAATTAAGGAATTTAAATTTAATTTATGAACGGAGAAAATCAAACACAAAATCAACCTCAACAAACGGAAACGCCAACTTCATCGCCCAAAGAAAAAAATACCGGGATGGCGATTATAGCTTATATCATTTTCTTTATCCCTCTGTTGACCGATGCGAAAAAAGATCCTTTTGTTAAGTTTCATGTCAAGCAGGGACTGATTATTTTTATCGGCTGGTTTGTTATAGGGATAATTGGCTATATTTTAAGCTTTATTCCCTTTGTTGGCTGGATGATTTCTCGCTTGTTGAACGTTTTACTTTTTGTCCTGATGATTGTCGGTATTATGAACGCAGCTAAGGGTGAGCGAAAACCATTGCCAATCATTGGCAAATTTGCTGAAAAATTCAAGTTTTAAGAAAGGTCAAGATAATCAATAAATAATAATAGTAATATATGACAAAATTTACTAAAAATTTAGTAATATTTGTTTTCCTTGGAATACTTTTGTTTGGGATAATAGGTATTGCTAACGCGCAGGAGGCTGAAACTTTACCAAAAGGTGGAGATAGTATTGAAACGGCAATTAAGCTGGAACCGGGAAGTTATAAAGAAGGAAGTAGTTTCGCTAATAAAGAAGTAGAATACTTTTATCTCGAGAATATAAAGCCTGGACAGGAGGTCAAGATTAAAGGCACATTTACTGCTGAAGGTGATCAGGCATATGGGAACCTGACTTTATATGATGAGGATGGAAAAGCAGTAGTTGACGGTGAAGCAAACCCTCGCAAAACGCCCGATTCAACCACGATTT
>CAZMTM010000011.1:0-11547 GCA_964569175.1 uncultured Gammaproteobacteria bacterium
CCCACCCAAACCCAATATCTCCAACAATGATACCAATAAAAAAAAAATCAAACACGAGGAAAAATCTATTTTTGGCTGGAACGGCCAGCCCAATGAAAAACAGCACACAAAACAAAAAATTAATTACCATGATGTTTGGCAAAAATTAATTAGAACAGAAGATATCTCTGCGACTGTCAGCAAAGTCAATTATGACTCTCTCTCTCCAATAGCCGTTCCTCTGTCCGGGCAAAATATACGTTTCGACAATGCTATTGAATTTATAGTAAATCAAAAAAGAGAAGAAGCGCAGCCATGTCAAACACTTGCTTTACCCAAAATTTTATCTTTAGCTGCCGTAGATGCGGTCAATCCCTGCGCCTTAGCGGTTTTAATTTTAATGTTGCTTGCAATACTTACCTATAATCCCAGGAGCAAAAAAGATATTTTGTTGGCCGGGCTGGCTTTTGTTTTCTCTGTTTTTATAATGTACCTTTTCTACGGTCTAGTAATTATTAGATTTTTTCAATTAATTCAAGCTCTTACTTCAATTCGCTTTGCGCTTTATAAGATTTTGGGTGGGCTGGCTATTATTTTAGGCGTTTTAAATATTAAAGATTTTGTTCGATATAAACCAGGGGGACCGTGTACAGAAATGCCTATGTTTATGCGGCCAAAAGTAAAAAAAATAATTTCTGGAATTACTTCACCTAGAGGAGCTTTTATTGTTGGTGCTTTTGTCACTGTCTTTTTATTACCCTGTACCATCGGTCCTTATGTTATCGCCGGAGGTATCCTCTCTGCCTTTGGGGTTTTTAAAATTTTTCCCTGTCTTTTGCTTTACAATTTAATTTTTGTTTTACCCATGTTGGCGGTTACTTATATTGTCTATCTGGGCATAGCTAAGGTGCAGGATGTCTCCGGTTGGAAAGATAAGAATATTAGATATTTACATCTAATTTCCGGTTTGATTATTTTAGGATTGGGAGTAGCCATGCTTTTAGGGTTGGTATAAGAGGAAAAATATAATTTATCTTAAGTTAAGAGGTATCCAATTGTTATGATGAGACATTCAATAAAAATAGGGTTTAGTTTTGGTCTAACCTCAGGAATAATTACCACTCTTGGGCTAATGGTTGGTTTATATTCTGGCACCCACTTAAAACTGGTGGTTATTGGCGGTATATTGACCATAGCCATAGCTGATGCATTCTCAGACGCTTTGGGTATCCATATCTCGGAAGAATCAGAGAATAAGCACACTACCAGAGAGATATGGGAATCAACAATTTCTACTTTTTTGTCTAAATTTATCTTTGCCTTAACATTTATTATACCAGTCTTATTATTTAAGCTTTCCACAGCTATAATAATAAGCGGAATCTGGGGATTATCCGTATTGGGTATTTTTAGTTTTATTCTTGCTAGGGAGCAAAAAGTGAGACCATGGAGAGCGATTATAGAGCATTTGATTATTGCTCTGGCAGTTATAGCTATAACTTATTATATCGGCAACTGGATATCAGCCACGTTTAGTTAATCATTCTGGTTGCCCTTGTTTGCTACTACCTTATAGTATTACTGCTAAAATACACAAAATCAGGTTAATAGCCTGATTTTTGTGATGGAGCGGGTGATGGGAATCGAACCCACCTCCTCAGGTTGGAAACCTGACATAATAACCACTATACGACACCCGCTTAAATTTCTAATTATTAAGTTAAAAAAATTAAATTGGTCGGGGTGGAGAGATTCGAACTCTCGATCTCTTGCTCCCAAAGCAAGCGCCTTAAGCCACTAGGCCACACCCCGAGTACTTTTAATAATTTTAATCTTAAAGGATTTTCAGAAAAAATCAACCCCCTGCCTTGGATTAAAGGCAGAAAAGAGGGGATAAAATGGCGTTGACAGAATTTTAGAAAAGTGCTATCTTAAAAAATAAGGACTTAAGTATGAGACTTGGGTCAGTACTTTATAAAGGAGGTGTCTCAAATGAAGAGATATGCTATTTTAATCGGTTTACTCGTGCTTTTTCTTAGTGGTTCGGCTTTTGCCTTGCCAGCTATAATTGAAGTGGACGAAGTAAAACCTGGTATGAAGGGATATGGTTATACAGTTTTTGAGGGGTATGAACCGCAGCGATTTGAAGTTGAGGTAAAGGGTGTTAAGTATATGTGGACTGGTCTGGTCAAGACGCCAGTGGTGGTTGTCAAACTTTCCGGCGGCCCAGAGGGCTATAGTATGGAAGAAATTGGCGCGGCTGCAGGTATGAGCGGTTCGCCTATTTACTTTGATACTCCAGAGGGTCCGAAAGTTTTGGGCGCATTGGCTTATGGGGGCGCTTTTGACGTAACCCCAAATGCCGGAATACAGCCAGCCAGAATAATGATTGAAGGGGCTGAGGCCCTGGGTGATTCCCCTGCTTCTCTACAAAAGAACGGATGTTTAGTAAAGAGGCATGATTGTCCTTTATTCCTTTCCGGACCGTTTTCTACACCTAAACCATCTAAAGAACTGGGAGATTTGTTTAAACAAAACGGTATGAGAGTTATTATGTCCACTGCCTGTTCTGGCGGAGCTGAATATGAAGAAACAGTGTCTGACAAAATAAACCTCAAACCTGGCTCAACTATTAATGTTTATCTGGTTCAGGGAGACATTGAGCTTGGAGCAAACGGAACAGTCACTATGGTAGATGGAGACGAATTCTATGCCTTTGGCCATCCATTTTTCAATAATGGTTTGACTTCTCTGCCGGTAACCATGCCGCGAATGATTATGACCGTCAACAACCTTGCTATTTCATATAAATATGCAGAAGGCGGCGGTAAGCCTATCGGAGTAATTGAATATGATTACAATAGCGGTATCAAGGGAAGACTTGGTAAAAGGGCAGACATGATTCCTTTTAGTTTTAATTTAACGGGCGGCAACGCAAAAAGAGAAATTAACTGTTCAATTGCCCGGGTACCTGGTTTAACTGACCGGATTATTACTCTTATCGCTTACTATACTATTGAGGGTGGGTACGGAGAATTCAATATGGCTTGTAAATCCCCGAAAGGCCAAGGGAGCGCCATGATTACCCTTAAACTGGAGATTGAAGGTGTGCGTCCGATTAAACTTGCCCCTTTTGTATGTAATTACAATGAAGAAACGTTTAGCTCGGAATTCCGTAAGTATATTTCTGATTTACTAATTAATACCTTGGGTCCGCTTTCTAATGCTGGTTTAAAACTGAATTCGATTAGTTTTGATATAGTCTATAAAACTGACTATGAGATTTTGGAGCTGACATTTGCCAAATTTGACAAAAAGTGGGCTTTACCCGGCGACACCCTGAAGCTAGAACTCACCCTTAAACATACTAAGGGAGGAATGGACGGAGAGATAAAATTTAAAACAGAACTTCCAGTTTTTATTCCACCTACTGAGATAGATACCGGTGAAGTTAAAATTGAAATTAAAACTGGTGATTATCTGGACTGGCCAAACCCGAAAAATGAGTACGAGGTATTAGCAAAAGCCCTTTCTCTTAGTAATACCAGACTTTTTATTAAGGCTAATTTTCTTAAATTAGAGTCTGATAATGCTGATTCAACGATTTCTATTGGAAACGTGGAGTGGCAAGTAATTGTTAAAGGCGATAGGACGGGGCAGACCCTGATTCTTGTAGGGCTAGTTCCTCTGCCAGTTGAAGAGATGTTTGTTGACGCTAACAAGACATTAACCATAGACATTGTTGATGAAGAGGAAGTAGAAGAGAGAAAGGCTAAAGCTGACAAGAAAGAAAAGAAAAAAGGTAAGGATAGGAAATGGTATTTCTTATGGCTATTTTAAAACAACCCCTCACTTGTGCGCAAGTGAGGGGTTCTTACTTTTAATGTCGTAATTTTTTAAAATTAATTTTTAATATATTTTTGTTAAATCAATTCCTGAGTAATAGTATTTTAGAATTTGAGAAAAATTAGCTCCTTGATTAGCCGCGGTTATAGCACTGCGCTGGGGCATACCCACTCCGTGACCGAGTTGTGTCTTTCCCTGGCCCGGTGGATCAGTTTTGGAAATAAGATAGTCAACAGACGCCTTAGTCATGCCGGCCTCGTAAGAAGAGAGGGTCTGACCGTCACTCTGGGCAAAATAGTAAGCTGAAATAGGGTCGCCATGGTAGGTGGCCACTACCCCCTTGGTTGATTGAGCAGCGCTAAGAGTATTAGGTGCTCTTTGTTCCCGCTGGTATCCTCGGTAGACCTGGTCGGCTTGAGTGGAGCGAAGAGTAAAGAGAGGTGTTTCATCAGGTGTATTGGTGTATTTGTGGTTTAAATAACGAAAAGTAGCATAGGTTCGAGCGGCAACCGTTTGCGCTTTTAGAAATTCAGCGGAGCAGGAGTCCGAAGCTTCGGATACACCCTTAAGATAGGTTTCTATTGGTAGTTGATTGATTAGCCAGAGACGTTCAGTGCTGGGATTATAGTGGATTTCTAAAGAATCTCTAAACTCGTTATCATTTGTTCCACCGTCCCAGAAAGGACCGTTCTGCCAGCTATTAATTTTGAATATTAAGTTAGCCCCCTGAAATTTTAACTCAGAGTCAGTCATTAATAATCTTTTGCCAGTACTATCATTAATAAAATATCGATTTATTTGATAATCATAATCTATCTCCACTAGTTCGCCGGTGGTGTTACGAACCAAAAGTTTATTATTCTGGTCGTAGATATCATAGAGTTGGTTGTTTAAAGTTGAGATTTTAAACGGTAAATAATCATTTTTTTCTTCTTCTTCAACGTAAAGCAAGCCCACTCTGATTTCTGGCCCTTCTGGTAATGCAGGCCAGAGAAAGTTAGTACTAATGTTTATTTCTGAAGAGATAGTTTGCCAGAAGGTTTCTTCTGGTTCTGGTTCGGGCGTAGGAGTGGGTTCTGGTTCGGGCGTTGGTTCTGGAGTCGGAACTGATGGAGTCGGTTCCAGCACGCCGATTACTTTAATTGGTATTTCAATATCTCCCCCAGGTATCATTGTGGTGCCGGCAAAAAGATTAAATTTTTCCCAGTGTAATCCGGTCTGGTCTGGAGCGGAAAGAATAAATCTAAAAAGTGCTTCATCTCCAGAATAAATTGTCAGAGCTGGATTAATTCGATTAAGCGTGTAGCTATTGTACCAACTCAAATGGGTAAATTTATTCTTCTTTCCAGAAACGCTTCTTAAAGTAACCGCCATGGTCCCGCTGCCGCTCCAATATTGCTGGCCAGTATTTTTAAATTTTACCCAGAATTCCAGTGTTTGACCGACTGACAGTTCTGGTATTTCCGGGTGGCTTTGTTCTATGCGTTGAGCCTGATAAGTTGAAGTAGCTGAAAGTGGAATAGGAAAGGCAAAAATTGCTGTTGTTAACAACAGGCTTAATATACTGAATGCACCAGCGGTTTTGCTGAAAAAACTTATTTTCATTTTTTTATATTTTTTTGTGTTTTTTTATACTTTTTATACTTTAATAATTTAACAGGAAGTCAGGATTGTGTCAATTATTTCTTTCTGATATGATTTAATACATGAGTTTAACTCAACGAATTGCCCATAATACTTCGTTTCATTTAGTTGGCAAAGGGGCTAGTATTTTTTTAAGCCTGGTTACTTTTGGCTTGATTGCTCGCTATCTGGGTCAGGCCGGCTTTGGCCAATTTACCACTGTAATGGCTTTTTTACAGGCCTTTGCTATTTTTGCTGATATGGGACTATATATGATTTTTGTCCAGCTCTTATCTTTACCCGGAGCAAATCAAGAAAAAATTGTTAGTAATTTTATCACCCTACGTTTAATCTCCAGCATTATTCTTCTATCTTTGGCGCCTTTGTTAGTCCTGGCCATTCCCCAGTATCCTAACATTGTTAAAATTGGTATTGCCCTGGCTGCCCTTTCTTTTCTTTTCGGTTCTTTAATTCAATTGCTGACCGGATTTTTCCAAACCAAACTTGATATTAAGAAAGTGGTTTATGCAGAAATAATTGGCCGGATAATTTTAATTGGTTTAGTTGGTTTGGCTATCTGGTTGGGTTTTGGTCTTCTGGCTATTCTAGGGGCGGTTGTTTTAGGGGGATTAGTTAATTTTATCATTCTTTATTCATTTACCCGGCAATTGGTTAAAATATCTTTTCGCTTTGACTGGCCTTTCTGGCTTAGTATTTTAAAAAAGACCTGGCCGGTAGGTTGTTCGATTATTTTAACCACTATTTATTTCAAGGGAGACACAATTATTCTTTCTTTGTTTAAGTCTCAAGAAACAGTCGGGATTTACGGCGCTGCTTACCGAATTCTGGAGGCATTGATTATGTTCCCGCCTATTTTTATGGGCTTAATTTTGCCTTATCTAAGCCGGTCCTGGGCTGAGAAAAATCTCATTGTCTTTAAGCGGGTTTTTCAAAAGTCATTTGATTTTTTCATTATTATTATTTTGCCTTTGATAATCGGAACAATATTTTTAGCCAAACCCTTAATGATTCTGGTGGCTGGTTCTGAGTTTGCTATCTCGGCTATTCCGCTCAAGATTCTCATTTTTGCCACTGGCCTTATCTTTATGGGCGCGTTGGCCAGTTATACGGTAATTGCCCTTGGCAGACAAAGAAAAATGCTCTGGTTTTACCTTTTGTCAGCAGTGGTGGCTGTTGCTGGATATTTAATTTTTATCCCCCGTTATTCTTACTACGGCGCTGCTTATATGACAATTGTAGCTGAGCTTCTGGTTACTGGTTTTGCTTTCCTGGTTATCTGGCGGACAATTAAATTTTTTCCTTCGCTGAATATTCTCTGGCGAGCTTTGTTGGCCAGTTTAATGATGGGCTTTGTTTTAAGTGTATTAAGTGGTTATAACCTATTTTTATTGGTTTGTTTAGCTATCGTAGTCTATTTCATTTGTCTTTATCTTTTTAAAGGAATTTCTCGTCAGATGATTGGCGACATTCTATCTATTAAAAGGCAGGAAGATAAATAAGTAAATATGATTTACTTTTTAATAATTTTCAGTTTGTTATTTATGGCTCTGGCTGTCTGGCGGCCTCGGTGGGCATTGTTTTTGATTTGTGCTGTTCTGCCGACCTATCAGGTGCGGTTCAAAATTAGTTTTTTACCAGTGAGTTTGTTGGAAATAATGATTCTGATTTTGTTTGTTACTTACTTTTTAGGAAATTATCAGAAATTTAAAAAGGAAAATTTTGTCAAAATAAGAAAAAATATTTTAGGCAGCTGGATTTGGCCAATTTTAATCTGGCTGGCGGTGGCTACGGTAGCTGTATTTGTGGCTCCTGGTTTATCAGCTGCTGCTGGTATTTGGAAGGCCTATTTTATAGAACCAATTTTATTATTAATAGTTTTTCTGGGTTTAGTTAGAACCAAAAGGGATTTGAGTTTAGCTTTAAACGCCCTGGTTATATCGGCCCTGGTTATTTCTGTCTGGGCTATTGGCCAAAAGTTTTGGGGCGGTGGTGTCTGGAGTTTGGAAACCTGGGGTGCACCTAAAATCTGGCGGGCCACCGGTCCATTTCCTCATCCGAATTTCTTGGGCTTATATTTGGGGCCGATTATTCTTTTGATTTTTGGCCAATTTATTTTGAATTTTAAAAAGAAATTTCTGGTTTATAGTTTGTGGTTGATATCCTTTCTGTTATCTTTCTCAGCTATAATCCTGGCGCGTTCTGAAGGAGCTATCTTAGCTGTTTTAGTTGGTTTAATTTTCTTGGGCTTTATATTTAAACCCAGTCGGAAATGGGCCCTAGTAGCATTGGTAGTTATTCTATTAATTATTTCTTGCTGGCCGCTGGCCAGAAACTATATCTGGCAAAAGGCCAATTTTCAGGACCTTTCTGGTCAGTTGAGAGTTAATATCTGGCAGGGTGCTTTTTCCTTAATTAAGGATAGGCCAATTCTGGGGGCCGGGCTGAGCGGTTATCAACAATTAATTCCTGATTATCAAAAAAGATTTTATTATCCAAATACTGGCGAGTTGGTTTCTGTGGAAACCCATCCTTATCCGCACAATCTGTTTTTAACCATCTGGTGCGAATTAGGATTGGCTGGTTTAATTATTTTTTTCTGGATTTTGATTAAGTCTTTCTGGCAGGGATTCAGAAAATTAAAGAGTGGGGAGTATAGCTTATCATTAATATTCTGCGGTTCAGTAATGGCCGCCTTGGTGGTGGTTATAATCCATGGTTTGGTTGATACACCTTATTTTAAAAATGATTTATCAGTTTTATTCTGGCTGATTATTGGATTATTGATTGTTGGTAAAATTAATAAAGACAGTTAATATGGATATTCTTGTTCTGGGCACTTCAGCCACTAAACCTTTTCCCCGAAAAGATTGTTGTTGTCCAATCTGTTCTTCTAAAGACAAAAAAGACCGACGAAGACGGTCATCTATTTTAATCAACCACCAGTTTTTGATTGACTGTGGCCCGGATATTTTAACTCAGGTTAAAAGATTTAAGCTCAGAGTTAATGAAATTAAGGCAATTTTTATTACCCACGCTCATCAGGATCATACTGCCGGTTTGAAGGAGATGCCCTTATCAGCCATCCCTTTATATTTATCTCCGAATAGTCAGAAGCAACTGGCTAAAAAATCACTTTCTCGTTTTCAGATTAAAATTATTAAACACGGGCATAAAATTAAGATTGGTAATCTAATTTTTCAGCCATTAACCGTAATTCACCCCGGCTCTAAATCGACCTTTGCCTTTAAAATACGAACCGGACGGAAAAATTTGATTTATTTACCTGATTACAAGAGAATTCCTAAAAAATCTTTAAAATATTTTAAGAATATTGATATTTTAATAATTGGCGGCTCTTCTCTGGAGCGGAGATTGCCCTGGCATGCGACTATTAAGGAAAGTATTAAACTGGTTAAAAAATTAAGAATTAAGAAAATATTTTTTACTCATATTGGCCATCGAACTTTGCCGCATGAGGAGTTGATAAGGTTTGTCAAAAAAGTGGGAGGCGAGAATTTTAACGTTTGTTTTGACGGACAGAGGCTCAGGGTGTAAGATTTAAATAAATGGAGAGGTGACCGAGTTTGGCTGAAGGTACGGCTCTCGAAAAGCCGCAGGCGAGTAATCGCCTCGTGGGTTCGAATCCCACCCTCTCCGCCAAGTTTTACATTTGGGATTTTTATTTCGTTGATAGTAGATAGTATTATAAAAAGTTATCCACACTTGACAGGTTAGAATTTTTTGTATATAGTGTAATCTACAAAATGTTTAAGTTTATGGAAATCAAAAGATTTACTCTATATAATTCAAGCGGGTGATTGTTGCCGTCTTTTTCGGCGCACGAACAGGCCGCTTGACCGCGGTCTTTTGATTTATCCGCTCATTAACAATTTAATATGTAAAGAATAAATGCATCTAATCGCTCAAATACTTACCACGTTAATAATCAATTGTGGATTAAGTGGTGGGTTAGAGAACTAAGAGCATATGGTGGATGCCTTGACACCAAAAGCCGATGAAGGACGTAGCAGCCTGCGATAAGCCTCGGGGAGTTGGCAAGCGAACTTTGATCCGGGGATTTCCGAATGGGGAAACCTGTTTCGCTGGAGGCGAAACGCTCCGACGTTGTTAAGTCGGAGAGGGAACCTGGGGAAGTGAAACATCTCAGTACCCAGAGGAAAGGAGAATAATCATTTATTCCCTGAGTAGTGGCGAGCGAAAAGGGAAGAGTCTAAATCTTATAAAATCTTAGCCAAATATGAGGTCTGTCTTCGGACAGAACCTTTATCTGGTAAAAGGTAGTAAGACCAAAATATTTTATAAGAGGTTGTGGGATAATTAATGTTTTATTTCTTGCTGAATAAAATTAGGATTTAGGTTACTAGTCGAAGAGTCTGGAATGGCTCACTATAAAAGGTAAAAGTCCCGTAGATAAAAATAACTTAAATTTTGATAATTAATTATTCCCGAGTAATGCCGGACTCGTGGAATCCGGTATGAATCAGGGCGGACTATCGCCCAAGACTAAATACTTTTGGTGATCGATAGTGAACTAGTACCGTGAGGGAAAGGTGAAAAGCAGCCCGGTGAGGGCGGTGAAAAGTACCTGAAACCATATGCTAACTAAGAGACGGAGTCCGTCAATTGACGGATGACGTCGTTCCTATTGAAGAATGAACCAACGACTTATTATTAGTTACAAGTTTAATCCGTAATAGCGGAGGAAGCGCAGGGAAACCAAGTCTTAAAAGGGCGTTGAGTAGCTAATAATAGACCCGAAACCGAGTGAGCTACCCATGACCAGGGTGAACTTCGATGAAAGTCGAAGGGAGGCCCGAACCCGTTGGCCGTGTAACACCATGGGATGAGTTGTGGGTAGGGGTAAAAAGCCAATCGAACTCGGTGATAGCTGGTTCTCCCCGAAATAGCTCTAGGGCTAGCCTGCTTGTGGCAACCGGTGGTAGAGCACTGAATGAAATAAGGTGGAGTAATCCTACTTGTTTCAACCAAACTCCGAATGCCGGACCTGTTATACAAGTGGAGTCAGACGATGGGGGCTAAGCTCCGTCTGTCAAAAGGGAAACAGCCCAGATCTCTATCTAAGGTCCCTAAATTCGAATTAAGTGTGAAAGGTAGTGAAATGACTTGGACAGCCAGGAGGTTGGCTTAGAAGCAGCCATCCTTTAAAGAAAGCGTAACAGCTCACTGGTCAAGTTGTCTTGCGCCGAAAATTTACCGGGGCTAAATTCGGTACCGAAGATGAGAATCTTTTACCTTCGGGTAAAAGATGGTAGGGGAGCATTCTCTATGCGGTGAAGTCAAATTGTAAAATTTGGTGGAGTGTAGAGAAGTGAAAATGTTGGTATGAGTAGTAAAAAGTTCGGTGAGAATCCGAACCACCGTAAGTCCAAGGTTTCCTGGGCACTGATTGTCAACCCAGGGTTAGGCGGTCCTAAGTCTTGGGCCGAAAGGCCAGGATAATGGACAGACGGTTAATATCCCGTCCCTAATATTAGCATCTGATGAAAAGACGCTTTATCAAGTCTCAAGCGTGTTCTGGCTATACGCGTTTAAGTAGAAGGTGGGTCTCCCAGGCAAATCCAGGAGATGTAAAATTTTCTACGAATAAAATCCTCGCAAGGGGAAATTTGAGAGGAGCTGGAGCCAAGAAAAGTTTCTAAGGTTAAGCTAATATTATCCGTACCGCAAACCAACACAGGTGGACGAGGAGAGTATCCTCAGGTGTACGAGAGAACCCTCGTTTAGGAACTCGGCAAAAAAGCGTCCGTAACTTCGGAATAAGGACCGGTTCGACTCCGGTCGGACCCGCAGCGAAAATTGCCAAGCGACTGTTTAGCAAAAACACAGGTCCCTGCTTAAACCGTAAGGTGAGGTATAGGGGCTGATGCCTGGCCAGTGTCAGAACGTTAAGAGGATCTGTAACCTAATCTTTTTAAGATTTGGGAGCAGTGAATTTAAGCGCTGATGAACGCCGGCGATAACTATAATCGTCCTAAGGTAGCGAAATCCCTTGTCGGGTAAGTTCCGACCTGCATGAATGGTACAACGACTTGACAA
>CAZMTM010000012.1:0-11363 GCA_964569175.1 uncultured Gammaproteobacteria bacterium
ATGGCGGAGAGGGTGGGATTCGAACCCACGGTACGGTTTAACCCGTACAACAGGTTAGCAACCTGCCACTTTCGGCCAAACTCAGTCACCTCTCCCTGTTTTATAACGCCATTATACCTCTTTTTCTCAAAAAGTCAAATAACCCTTGCTTTTTCTTCTGGTTGTGGTAAAATACAGTAATTAAAATTAATTATGAGCTATGGCTACCACAGCCCTGAAAACATCAATTAGTAAACTAACGCGGGTGGGAAAAACTACTGTTCGACGGTTAGAAAAACTAGGCCTTAAAACAGCCGAAGATTTAATACACCATTGGCCTTTTCGCTATGATGATTACAGTAAAATTTTAACTATTACCGAGCTAAAAACCAAAAAGTCCGGCACGGTTAAAGCAAAAATTAATCTAATTGCCAATCACCGTTCGCCCCGTAAAAAAATAACTATTACTGAAGCTATTGTTTCGGATAAAACTGACTCTGTCAAGGTAGTCTGGTTTAACCAGCCATTTTTAACCAAAATTCTCAAGCCGGGGCAGGAGGTTTATCTAGCCGGCAAAGTTGACTACGATGACTATTACGGTTTACAATTCCTAAATCCCTCTTATGAAATTTGCCGGGGCAAAAGCCCAATTCATACTGGTCGGTTGGTACCTATTTACTCCACCACTATCAATTTAAGCCAAAAACAAATTCGTTATCTGATTCGTCAAATTCTACCACTGGTGCATAATATTGAAGATTGGCTGCCCAGAGTTATCAGAACAAAGTATAACCTGACCAATCTTTCTTTTGCTTTAGAACAAATTCATTTCCCACAAAGCAAAAAATGGTTAGAAAGAAGCCGGCATCGCATGAAATTTGATGAATTATTTTTAATTCAAATCAGGAATCAATTAATCCGGCAAAAAATAAAAAATCGGATAGCGCCAGTGATTGAATTTAAATTAAACAAAACAAAGAAATTCGTCAAAAATCTTCCTTTTGAGTTAACTGATGCCCAAAGAAAAACCTCCTGGGAAATTATTAACGATATTGGCAGAAATATACCAATGAATCGCCTACTAGAAGGCGACGTTGGCAGCGGCAAAACAATCGTGGCGGTAATGGCTATTCTCAACGTCCTGCTTAATCATCATCAGGCTGCCTATATGGCGCCAACTGAGATTCTGGCTGAGCAACATTTTAAAAACATTTCCGCTTTATTTAAGAATTTTCCATTTAAAATTGGTCTAATAACCCGCGAAAATGTCAAAACAAATCAAGACGAGAAAATAAAAAAGACAAAAATATTAAAAGAGATTTCTTCCGGAAAAATACAATTAATCATCGGCACCCACAGCTTAATACAAGAAAAAGTTAAATTTAAAAAATTAGCTTTAACTATCGTTGATGAACAACATCGTTTTGGTATTAGCCAGCGAGCTACTCTAGTTGGTCAGGCCACTCCTAAGGGACAGGAGAGTAATTATTCACCCCACTTCCTGTCAATGACGGCTACGCCAATTCCGCGTTCGGTGGCCCTAACTCTCTACGGTGATCTTGACCTATCAATCATTGATCAGATGCCATTGGGACGAAAAAAAGTAATCACTAAAATAGTCAGGCCAAAAGATATAAACAAGGTTTATCAATTTATCAAAACAGAGATTGAGCAAGGTCATCAGGCATTTGTTATCTGCCCCCTAATTGACCCATCAGATAAATTAGGGGTTAAATCTGTCAAAGAAGAATATAAGAAACTATCAAAAAAAGTTTTCCCGAATTTTAAAATAGGCTTACTGCACGGAAAATTAAAAGGAGCTGAAAAGGAAAAAATAATGAAAAATTTTATTCAGAACAAAACTAATATTCTGATTTCCACCACCGTAGTTGAAGTAGGAATTGATATTCCTAATGCCTGTGTCATGATCATTGAAGGAGCCGAGCGTTTTGGTCTGGCCCAACTTTATCAGCTGCGCGGGCGAATTGGCCGGAGCAAATATCAATCTCGTTGTTTCCTTTTTCTGGAGAGTGAGGGAGAAAAAGTCAAAAAAAGACTAAGGGCGCTCTTAACAGCCAAAAATGGTTTTGAATTAGCCGAACTTGACCTGCAGCTACGCGGACCGGGTGAAATATTTGGCACCCGTCAATCAGGTTTTTTGACCGATTTAAAAATAGCCAAACTTTCTGATGTGCAAATCATCAAAGAAGCTCAGGAAGCTGCCCACCAAATCTTTACTCAAGATGAAATCCTGAAAACTTATCCATTTCTAAAAAAGAAAATAGAGCAGTTTACTAAAACCGCTCATTTAGAATAAATGCAAAAGAAAAATTTATCCCCCGCATAAATTATACGGGGGATTTTTTTAGTTCACTACAATAAGTTTTTTGGTCTGAGAGAATTTGCCACTCTGAAACCGTAAGAAATAAGTGCCACTGGAAATCGACTGGTTATTTTCATTTTTAGCGTTCCAGTGAATTTGGTATCGTCCGGCTGCCTTTTCCTGACTAACCAGCTTCTTGACCAATTGCCCGGCTATGTTATAAACGTCTATCTCAACATAACCAGTAACCGGGAGTTGATATTTGATTAAGGTTGAATTGGCAAACGGATTAGGGTAAATCTTAACTTGAGTTCCAACCACTTTATCTCCTGCTTCTTTAACACCTGTCCCCGGACCGGCAAAAGCAAATAGTTTGCCAAATAGTCCAGCCACATAAACTGTTCCGTCTGCGCCAATAGCTGGAGAACCTAATTTTCCGTCCTGACAATCGTAGGACCATTTTAGATTACCTTGTTTATCAATAGCAAAAAATGTACTAATCCTACTTCCGATATAAACTGTTCCGTCTGCGCCAATAGCTGGAGAAGAAACAACTATCCCATAAGCAACGGGAAAAATCCAGAGTAAATCTCCGTTAGCTGAACGAGCGGTTAAACCCTGACTGGTCCCATAATAAATACCATTATTGCCAATAGCCGGCGAAGAATATGTTACTACGGCATCGCGACACCAATTTAATTCGCCGCCCTTAAGGGAATAAAATCCACCGCCCCAATTACAAACATAACGAGTAGCAAAATAAATATTGCCACTACCATCAATGGCCGGGGTCGTCTGGATGCCCCCTGGTTCAAAAAATAAACCTTCGTAAACCCATCTCTCGCTGCCGTCAGGATTGAAAGCATAAACCCTAAAATCATACCAGGACGCAACATTACCCAAGGTAGCCACATAAATAGTACCAATCTTCCCTACTGTTGGAGCTGGCTCATCAATTCCACCACCTAACTCATTAGTTGTCCAAAGAAAGTCCCCGTCTAGCGTAAAAGCCCAAAGACGATTTCCACCATTGACATAAACTCTATTTCCCCAGAGGGCTACATGACTAATATCATCGCCGATATAAAACGACCACCAATAACTACCGTCAGGTAAACAAGCCATAAGAAAATCTCCATCGGCAAAATAAATAGCCTCTTCAGTTAGTGCCGGTACTCTAATTACAGCAGAAGTAGTTGGTATAAAAGTTTCAAAAGTACCATCTGGTTTGATAATATGAATCCCGTCCATAGTACCCACAACAATTCGCTCTTCTCCATTCAAGAAAGCAACACTTGGTCCACCACACGGTGAAACCCTGACTCCCAAATCTAGCACCCATTTGAGACTGTCAGTCTGAGCAGCCACCACGTCTGATTGACCGGTGTGACGAGCATTCTGATGAAACATCGGCCACGAAGACGCACCAACTGACGCAACAACCAAGAGAACCAATAAAACAATCAGATACTTTTTCATACTTCCTCCTTTGTTCTAAAATTTTAAATGAACAAATTTTCTTTAAAAAGCGGCATCCACCGCTCTCTTTGTTAAAAGAATAGCAGAAATAAAAAATCTTGTCAAGCTAATGTACAAGATTAAATAGTCCAAATTTAGCCAATTACTGCTCTAATAGCTTCCTTTAAATTTTTAACCTGGACGATTTTTGTTGTTGAATTAATTTCTTTGGTCTGTGGGCAAACAATCTTTTCAAATCCCATCTTTTCTGCTTCCTTAATTCTTTTAGCCAACCAGGCTATGGTTCTTACCTCACCGCCTAAACCAACTTCGCCGAATACAATTATTTTTGGATTAATCGGTTTATTCTTAAAGGCAGAAGAAATAGCCAGAGCAACGGCTAAATCAACCGCTGGCTCACTAACCTGAAGCCCGCCAACAATGTTAATATGAATGTCCTGATTGCCCAAATGCAAACCACAACGTTTAATCAAAACAGCAATTAGAAGCTGCAGTCTGTTAAAATCAAAGCCGGCACATTTTCTCTGCGGATAACCAAAAGAAGTCCGCGAAACCAGAGCCTGAACTTCTATTAAAAAAGACCTCGTTCCTTCAACTACGGCGGTCACTATTGAACCGCTGGTTTCTAAATCTCTATTAGCTAAAAAAACTTCTGAAGGGTTTTTTACCTCAACCAGCCCTTTCTTTTGCATATCAAACACACCCACTTCATTTGTTGAACCAAAACGGTTTTTCACCGCCCGCAAAAGTCGGAAATGGTGATAAGCATCACCCTCAAGATATAAGACGGTATCAACTAAATGCTCCAAAGTTTTTGGACCGGCTACTGTTCCTTCTTTAGTCACGTGACCAATAATAAAAATTGTGGTTGTTGTTTTCTTGGCTATCTCTAAAAGTTTGGCCGTGCAGGTCCGAACCTGATTAACACTACCGGGGGCTGAATCAATATCAGCCAGCGAAACAGTCTGGATTGAATCAACAATGGCTATCCGCGGCGTATACTTCTCAATGGTCGCGACAATGGTGTCAATATCAGTTTCCCCTAAAAATTGTAAATTTTTACCGGAAATACCCAATCTGTCCAAACGTAATTTAATCTGCTGGGCCGATTCTTCACCTGAAACGTACAGAACCGGCTGATTAGCTAATCGTCCGGCAATCTGAAGAACCATTGTTGATTTGCCGATACCTGGAGCTCCGCCAACTAAAATCAATGAACCAGCCACAATTCCGCCGCCCAGAACCCGGTCCAGTTCTTCCAATCCTACTTTGATTCGGGAAAATTCTTTACCAGCAACTTGAGCAAATTCAACCACTGCCCCGGCCGAAGATTTGAGATTTGAGATTTGAGATTTGAGATTTACCGAGTTTTGTTCAGCAATGGTTCCCCAAGCGCCGCATTGCGGACATTGCCCTAACCATTTCGGAAACTGGGCATCACATTTTGAGCAAACAAAAATTGTCTTATTTTTTTGGGCCATATTAAACTCAAAAATTTATTCCCCACTGCTCAAATAATAAAAACTATTACCGGCATATTTAATTTGGTTGTTTTCAATAGGTAAGAATTCAATATTTGTTTTATACGGATCCTTTATTAAAACTTTATTACCGGAAATACCATATAAAACAACAAAGTGGCCACCAGTAAATATTGTTTTTCCGCTTATTGTAACATAATTCCTAATAGCGCCAATTAACCAATTACCCTTTTGCAACCAATCAAGTGCTTTCTGTTGACCATTAAACGCCACATAACCAACTCCCCATTGCTCTTTCAATTTCGGCGCCAAGATATGCATTAAAGTACCACTATTACAATCAACTCTGGCTTTCACTTCTTTAGCATAGTCAGTAATTTCCGGTGGCGTTACATTTATGCCTAACTTTTTGTTTATTACCGTTGCTACAGCCACTACCCCACATCCCGAAGTACAAATTGTCTCGGTCCCTTTACAAGAAGAATGACCACCAATCGGCTGATAAGATATGCCCCCCCATCTCTCGTCACATTGTTTAAAAAATTCATAAAAGGGAGGAGTTAATCCTTCACCAGGTACGCCAACAAAATCTCCGCCACTTAGTTCAACCCTTTCAATCTTGCCAATAACAATTGGCTTAAAAATAGTTAACTGGGGATTAACAAAGCCCAAAATCAAGCTGGTGCCTAAAATTAAAACTAAACCAATTAAGGCATGGTTAATCCTTGATTTGGCGTCACTAATCTGGCTAATATTTCCACCAGCCAGCATCCATTGTACCCCGGCCACCATAATCATAATCACCGCCAGAGCGGCAATTATCCTGACAGCCCATTTATAAATGGCAATTAGATATTCGCCAATCCAGGGAATAATATAAGTAACTTTTTCATCCTCCCGGTGTTCAATCTCCTCAGTAAAACCCTCAAAACCAGGAATGTCCACCTGCAGTTCGGGCACTATTGGTTTTGATTCCTTATATTCCCCGCTACCCAACACCTCTGTAGAAGGCAATGAGCATTCAACCCGCCATCTTGTTACCATGCCTTGAGAGATTTTTTCTGCCTGACAAACAGCATCAGGAGAACAACAGGGACTGGAACTAGTACAAGGATTGTCAGGATCATTTATCTCACCTGATTGACCGTTTGGAATACAACCAGCCAAAACCGGTTGACTCATTAGAATCCAAAAAACCGCCGTTAAGGCGACTATCAAAAACCATTTTAATGTTGTAATATTATAAGATTTTAGCATACTTACTAACCCATCAAATTAGTTAGTTTACTCCAATCTGATATATCTTAACCGACCGGTATTTTTATCAACAAAGTAAAGTTGTTCTCCATTGGCTGATAGATACATCTTCTCCACGTTATATCCACCCATGGCTCCCTCAGCTAGAAAGGTAATCTCACCGCTATTCACATCTATCTCATAAAAATCATCGCGGCTATTCTCGGCCAACTCAGGAATTAAACCAGCTCCCTCTGGCAAACTTCTCGGAACAGCGCAGTAAAGAGTACCGCCGCTTTTGCTAAAAGTACATTTGTGAGCCCAGGTGGCTAAATTAAGATTAATTCTACTCTGGCCAATTTCATCACCTTGAGCCTTAACAATATAAAGGCGGGGTTGATAACCAGATTCAGCGCTGTAAACACTGTAAGCAATCCTATCTCCAGCTGGAGACCACTTTGGCTCAAAACCGCGACCCTCAATAATTAAAGACTTAAAATTCTCGCCATGCTGGCCGATTAACAATATTTCCTGCTCCCAGGCGCCTCTGGGAGTTCCAGTAGCCGAAAAGGCAATCACCTGATTATTGGGAGACCATGAAACAGTCACTTTATCAGCATTATCACCCATATGCTCAATTGGCCTGGCCTGAGTTCCATCAGGTCGGGCAATAGCCAACCAATTATTTTCTGGATATTTACTGGTAGACTTAAAAGTTATATGAGCTCCGGCTGAATCCCATGAAAATTCTTGCCAATTTTTTGGCAAGGTATATTGTTTTTTCTTATCAAAATCATACATCACCTTAAAACCATCCGGATATTCAATAATGGCCCGGTCTTTGGTCGGTGCCCAATTAATACTGTCCACGTTATAAAAAGCCTGGTCAGTTAAAAGTTCTTTACTGCCGAAATTATCAGTTTTATAAAAATGGCCAGTAGATTGATCATAATAAATACTATTCACCCCATCTCCGGCTAATTCAGCTCCCTTAACCGTTTCATCAGAAATTGGATTAATCCATGTCTTTCCGCCTCTGGCTATCTCATCAATCTCCGGAACTACTCTTTCAACTGGCGGAACTGCTTCTTCTATTTTTTCAACTTCTTCTGGCCACTCAAGAGTTGGTAAACCCAATTCTACTCTTTCTTCTACAGTGAGCGCTTCCCAAGCTTCTTTAGTAACCGGCAGATGAGCTGGCTCTTCCTCTTCTTCAACCGGTAATGGCGTTATTAGTGGAACAACCGGCTGACGGAAAAATATAAACCAGAGCAGCCAGGCAAAACCGACTACCACCACTAAAAAAATAACGATTAGAATTTTTTTGTTCATATTGATTGTCTCCAAAAAATATTCTCCTAATATTCGGAAACACGACTTCCAAAATATTCCAAAATATATTATTTAAGTTTACAACCACTAAGAGGATTCAATGACTCACAACAACAAATATCTTTACCTTCTTCAAATCCATCCGTACAATTTGACGGCGAACCGCAAGAACTACAAGCTGACCGACTCATATTCAGCGAACAAGCTTTGGCAGGATATGGATAAAAATTACAAAAACTATTAGAACCATATAGAATAGATCCATCTTGATACCTTTGTTCTATGGTAATAAAGGTACACCCCTTACGATTATTATTTACTCCACCCGGACAGAGCGTATCCCACCTTGGCTTACCAACGGTCCACCAGGCAAATTTGTTTTCTACTTTAGTGCCACAACCATAACTATTCTCTGTTACTAAATTATAATCCTCTAATTCAGTTCCGTCTTGGCTAGCTAATTTTATTTTAGAACAACCTACCCAACCACCGTTATAGCGACACAACGGCGCTGTAAGATATTTTACTTCTCTACATCCCGAGGCGACTTTATCAAGCTTTATAAATAAACTGATATCTTTCTCTGTTCTGCCCTCCTTCCAGTTAAGATAATCTTCTTCGGTGATTTTAAATTTTAAATCGCAAACTTGTTGCGAATTCTCACACTCTGTGCCAAATATTACTTTATCACCATAATGTTTACTTTGTCCGCAAGTCCTGGCGCCGGGATATGGTTCTTCGTCTGGTTTATACCAGCTCGCTTGATTAAGCGGAATATCAAAATCCCATTCAGTTAATTCTTTCCGTTCAATTTTTGTAATAATTAAACTTTTAAACCTGGTTAAGCTCGGATTAATAAAATTCAGTAAAGTATAAGCGCCAACTGCTAAAAACAAACCAATTATAGCTGAAATCATCTGGTTCTTGGCCTGAGATACCATGGGCGCGTTGCCGGCAGCCGTCATCCAGCGAAAACCGGCCACCATAATCATTACTACGGCTAATAAAGCAATGGCCCTGATAGACCAGGTGTAAAAATTAACAATGAAATCGGCAATGGTGGTACCGGTAATAGTTACCTCTTTGCCAATCTTAAAACCGGGCAGGTCAACCTGCGGTTTAAATTTAATCTGGGCAAAAGCTGAATTTGCAAATAACAAAAGAGTGGAAACAATCAATAAAGCAATTAGGAAAATTAGCTTATCTTTCTTCATTTTTTAGACCAAATATATTTAGACTAACTATATTAAATAAAATTATACTATTCACCCTTAAAACAAATCTTTGATAGCGCTCCAACTCCCTTCCCAGAGCAACTTAAATATTTCTGAAGGATTAGATATGGCCAGAACCATAATAGTAATAAAAACAGCTTGAATAGCCAGGGCAGTTAAAATTATAAAGTCAATCACGCCAATGACTAAAATTTCTGGCAATCCTAGTTTAGGAATTAATCTTGCTTTAAGTAAATTACCAAAAATCAATTGAGCATTCATCACCAAAAAGGTCAGAATTAAACCCCAGACAGTCACGCCGGCCGCGCCATTAATAACGCGGTAAATATTCTGAAGACGCTGGATACTTTTCTTTATTTCTTCAGCTTTAGCTAACATCTCGCCCCCAGGGACAACTCCGGCTAATCCGGCCATACCTCTACCACCAGCCAGCTCTCTGGCTCGGGCTGCTCTTAACCGGGTGGCAATAGCTCGAGGGCCGCGGCCTTCAGATAATTCTGCTCCAATCGATGACCCAACGATCTTACCAGCAGTTGGTGGTTTCTCGGGCAAGGTGACGCCCATTCTGGCCTTTTGTTGCTCGCGCCAGAGTTCCCGTTTCTGTTCCTGTTCTTTTTTGGTTTTTTCAAAATCCTCTGGCATAAAATATTTATATTATAAAAATCTATAGTTTAATATTTATGGTTTAAAGCTAATTTCGTCCACCCTCCACTCGCCGCCCTCTTTAATAAATATTAATTCCACTGTTTTAAACAAGCTATTAGTTAAATTACCTTTTGTTTCCCGCTGTTGGACTGAAGCCAAAAACTTAGCTAAATTTTCCAAGTCAAAATCTTTCAATTCCATTGAAATAACCTTGGTAGTCAAGCCGTAAAATCCTTTTTCTCCAATCAGGTCTTGAGCAATTTGAGCTTGAGTAGCTACCCTCAACTTCTGGCTCATCATCCCCAACAATCCTTTTAAATTTTCCCAGTTACTGTCTGAGGAATAACTACCATATCGTTCAATAAAAGAACGGGCCTGAGGGCCAAGACGTGATTTTAATGAAACCAGGGGATCAATTACTGGTTCTGACTCTGTTGGTTCAGTTGTTTCCGCCTTAGTTCCCTGGTCAATTTCAGTACTTTTCTGACCATTTCCCCCCTCTAAAGAGGGTTTAGCTTGTCTGGTTAAAAAGAGAATTCCCCCGCCAATTAGAACTAAAATAACAATGACAATAATTATTTTCTTCATAGAATTATTTAACTGATAAACTCTTTAATAATTGAACTTACCCGATATCCATAGCTGGCGGTTCTTCTGGTTTTGGTGGCTCTTTGCCGGTTGGCGGATTTTCAACCTCGGACTCTTTTTTGTCCAAGCTTTTGGCAAATTCCCGTTTGGATTGTTCAATCTCCAGAATTTGACGCGGGTCAGAAGTGATCAACTGGTCTTCAGAATAAGAAGCTACTACTTTAATAGCCGCGTGTTTGGTACCGGCAAAGAATATGCCGTCACCCACTCCACATTCTAAAAGCAAGTATTTTTCTCCCTCAGTTAACATAAAGGTCTTAGCCACCAAATCAATAGCCGCTGTGGCCTGTTTTAAAAGCAATTGCATGGCTGAATTAGTAACAATTGCTTTGCCGTAAGGAGAATTTAAAAAATCATTGACGTCTTGAGTAATAGTAGTCACGCCTAAATAGTATTTTCGACAGCGTTTAACCAGGGCAAAAATGAACTTGGCTGAATCTTCATGCTGCATTAACCACCAGGCTTCATCAATCATTAATATTCTTTTCTTCAACTCGGCACGAACCGTATTCCAAATATAATTAACAATCGTGTAAATAGCCATTGGTCTGAGCTCATCCTCAAGGTCACGGACCGAGAAAGTAATTAATTGATTATCCATTTTGACATTGGTTGAATGATTAAGAAAACCAGCAAAAGTACCTACGGTATATTTCTTTAATCTTTCGGCCAATCCAGCTCCGCCCTCCATGCCTTCTAAAATTTCCTGAAGATCGCTCATAGTCGGCATTTCCGCTTTGCTCAAATCGCAGCCCGGCACAATATCCTTTTTGGCGTAAGTTTCCAAAAGAGCTCGGTCAATTAAAGAATCCTCTCCCGGAGTAAATCCCCGGCCGCCTACTTCGTTCAGTTGACCAATCATGATTTTTAACAATCCTTTCAGAGTAATCACTCCGGAACGAATCAAGTCAGCTGTTCTTGTTTCTTTACTAGATGCCCTCGGTAAATCAAAGGGGTTAATTTTACTCTCTGAAGCTAAAGAAATATTAATATAAGTCCCGCCCA
>CAZMTM010000013.1:0-6403 GCA_964569175.1 uncultured Gammaproteobacteria bacterium
TTGATAGAGGAAGGGGAAAGTGAGAGTTTAGAATTAAAACCTTCTTTGTCGCAAATAAAGGAGATTATCCAAACAATCGCCGGTTTTGCTAATAAGAATGGCGGTAAAATTATTATTGGCGTTTCCTCCATGGGCAAAATTTTGAGTTTGCAAATCGGAAATGATACAATAGAAAAATTAACAAATAGAATTTCAGCCGGTTTAGAGCCAAAAATTTATCCTAAAATTGAAGTCAGAGAAATTGATAGAAAGAAAATAATCATTATTGAGGTAAAGAAGTCCAGAGAAAAACCTGTTTTTGCTTTCGGCCGGGCATTCAAAAGAGTTGGCAAATCTACCCTGAGAATGTCAAAAGATGAGACAGAAAGACTAATTTTGGCAAGGAAAAAGATTTATTGGGATGGACAGATTTGTGAGGCGGCGACACTAAAAGATATTGACAAGAGAAAAGTAAAAGAATTTTTAATAAAAGCAAAAAAAGAGAGAAGACTTAAAATTGATCCCAATATAAATCTTAAAGAAGCATTAACTAGATTAAATTTGTTAAAAGATAACAAATTGACCAATACGACGATCCTGATGTTTGGCAGAGAGCCGCAAAAATTTTTACTCCAATCAGAAGTAAGGTGCGCCAAGTTTAAAGGCACTTTTCCAGCTAAACCCTTCATTGATATGAAAATCATTGAAAGTACAATAGACGAACAAATTGATTTAGTGGAAAAGTTCATTATGAATAATATCAAGAAAAGTGCTTGGCTTGTGCCGGGCCAGGTAAAAAGGATTGAAAAATGGGAGTATCCTTTAGATGCATTGCGAGAAGCTGTTACCAATGCTATCTGTCACAGGGATTATAGCTCAAGCTCAAATGTGCAGGTGAGGATATTTGATAACAGAATTGAAGTTTGGAATCCAGGAAATTTGCCCGAAGGCTGGACGGTGGAAACCCTAAAGAAAAAACACGAATCAAAACCAAAAAACCCATTAATTGCTAAGCTGTTTTTCATGATAAAAAATATTGAACAATGGGGAACCGGCACTAATGAAATGATTCGAGAAACAGTAAAACACGGGCTGCCTGAACCTGTGTTTGAAGATACTAAAACAAGTATAATTGTTACTTTTAAGAAGTCCTTATTTGAGGAAGAATATTTAGAGGGCTTAAATGAAAGACAAAAAAAAGCAATAGAGTATTTAAAGGAACATGGTAAAATAGATAGAAGGACGTACTGTCAAATTTGTAACGTCGAAAAAACTGTTGCCTACGAAGAACTGTCCAATATGCTCGGCAAAGGAATTATTAATTCAGTTGGGAAAGGAAGAGCCACTCAGTATATATTACGGACATAACGGACGATTAACGGACGATTAACGGACGATTAACGGACGATTAAAGTAAAACAGGAGAATATACTTATTATATTTTGAGGCGTTGAATGGAATTTTACTCAACTTAAGCAAAAACACTTGTTAAAAAGAATTGGTCTGGCGAAGGGCGGACATTGGGAAATAATGATTAAATAGAATCTGGAATATAGATAATTAATTTAATTTTATGTTTATGTCGAAAAAACAAAAACAAAAGAGGATAATCGCGGTGGCGACAATAGTGGCGATTGTGGTTATGGCAATTGTCGGCGGATTTTTTGCCCGCCGGGCTTTCGCCGAACTGGCTTCTATCTGGACCAAAACCTTTAAAGAATTGCCTTTGGTTGATAATCCGGCTCTCTGTCCATCGGATATGGTCTGGGTTAGCGCCGGTAAGTTCTGTATTGACAAATATGAGGCGTCAAACGGCGGCGGCAGTTATTACGTTGATATGAACGGCGACGGAGACGTCAGCGACACCGCGGTGGATGTTTACGGCGACGGCACCCTTTTCAACGAAACAACTCCAACGGCAAAAGCGGTTTCGGTTTCCGGCGCTAACCCCTGGGTATCTATCAATCAAGTGAATGCCAAAGCCGCCTGTCGGGCCGCCGGCAAACGATTAGCCACTAATTATGAATTGCTTCTGGCGGCAAAAGGAACTCCGGACCCGGATTCTTCCGCCCCGACCCCTGGTACCGAAGAGTGCAATATCTGGACTAATTCTAAGCCATCCGCCAGAACGTGGGTGACAGAAAACCAGGCGGTTAAAACAATGGAGAACGCTCTTTGCGTTTCCGATTATGGCGCCTATGATTTAATCGGCAATGTTTGGGAGTGGACCGACAATGTGATAAATGGCGGGCTTCACCCGGCGACCGGGGTTGCTTTATCGGCTGCTGGCGATATCACCGGATTAGATATTTACGGAATTCCCAGTTCAGTCGGTACAGCTACGCCTGATTACAACTACGACCATTTTTGGATTAACGCCGGTGATTATCGCGGCTTCCTCCGTGGCGGCGCTTGGAGTAATGGCGCGAGCGCCGGTCTGTTTGCCCTGAATTTGCGTAATGCTCCGTCGAGTACGGGCAGCAACCTTGGTTTCCGTTGCGCCCGCTGAAGGGGTTTATTTAATCTAAAATCTATTCTCTGAAAATCTAATCTCAAATCAAAAATTGACGTTAAACGTCAAAGAGTTTTATGCTTTACGATTTGAAAATTTTTCAAAAAGTTTATGATTTTTTGCTTTGGGTTAAGCCAACCGTGCAAAGATTTTCCAAGGTTCATAAATATAGCTTAGGTCTGGAACTGGAGAAAGAAACGATTGGGCTGGTAAAACAAATAGTTAGAACCAACTTTAAAAAAACCGACCGAAAGCAAGCTATTGAAGAATGTTTTGTTTATTATGAAATAGTAAAAATTTTGGTCAGGTTAGCCAAAGATTATAAACTTTTGAGTTTAAAACAATATGAATTTGCGTCCAAAGAACTGGTGGAAATAGGCAAATTATTGGGCGGTTGGTACAAGCGATTCTCTTAACTTATAGAATTATGTACTATACCTATGTTTTAAGAAGTAAAAAAGACGGAAAGTTTTATATAGGAGTTACTAAAGATCTTAAGAGAAGATTTGCGGAACATAATAAAGGATTGGTAAAAGCAACAAAGAATAGGAGACCTTTTATCTTAATTTATTATGAAGCATGTTTGAGTGAGAAAAAAGCGATAAAAAGAGAGAAATATTTTAAGACAGGATTTGGTAGAAGATTTTTGAAAAATAGGATATAAAACTTTCATTGATTTTAAGACTGGAGGGGCCTGCCCGCAACGCTCTCGCTTGCGAGGCGGGCGGGGATGAAATCAATAAGCGGCGTTCCGGCTTCATCCGTGGCGGCAATTGGAATAATGGCGCGGACGCCGGCTTGTTTGCCCTGAATTTGAATAATGCTCCGTCGAATACGAACAACAACATTGGTTTCCGTTGCGCCCGCTTCAGTGGTTATAAAAAAGATAGCAAGAATTTCTATTCTCTACGGAGATAGAAAGCGTGCCTTACAAACCCCAGATTTTATCCCTTCTCTTGCCGGGAGACCGGCTGGGAAAATATTAAGACCCCTGGATTTGGTTTGTTTGAGTAGCTAGTCGTGTTGACATCTGGTGTCAACACGAGCAAAAATTCAAGCCAAATCGCCAGGTCTTAAACGAGATTTAAAAGAATATAAAGATGAAAACTCATAAAAATTTATTTGAAAAAATTTGCTGTTTTGAGAATTTGCATTTGGCTTATTTACGGGCCCGCAAGTGTAAAAAATATCGGGATTATGTTTTAGAATTCAGTTCTAAGTTGGAAGAGAATTTATTAAAATTACAGCAGGAATTATTTTCTCAAACTTATCAACATGGGTCTTATCGGGAATTTGTTATTGTAGATGCCAAAAAGCGCCATATTAAGGCGGCACCGTTCCGGGACCGGGTGGTTCATCACGCTTTATGCAATATTATTGAACCGATTTTTGATAAAAGTTTTATCTACGATTCTTACGCTTGCCGTAAAGAAAAAGGGACCCATCGGGCCGTCAAAAGAACGCAAACATATTTAAAAAACAGCGCGCTGTATATTTCAGAGAGAGAGAGAGAGAGAGAGAGAGACGAATATACTGCTTGCAGGGCGATATTTCAAAATATTTTGACAGTATAGACCATCAAATTTTATTAAATCTAATTCAGAAAAAAATCAGCGACCAGAAAGTTGTCTGGCTGATTGAAGAGATTATAGACAGCAGTTATAGCCGCAAAATTTACCAGAATTTATTTGACTTCAAAGTAACTGGCATCCCGATTGGTAATCTAACCAGCCAGCTCTTTGCCAATGTTTATTTAAACAAATTAGACCAGTTTGTTAAACATCAATTGAAAATAAAATATTATCTTCGTTATATGGATGATTTTCTACTTTTGGATTTTTCAAAGAAAAAACTCCACCAGATTAAAAGTCAGCTCCAAAAGTTTTTACGGGACGAACTAAAATTAAAGTTGCATCCGAAGAAAGTAAATATTTTTCCGGTTAAAAATGGCCCGCCCGCCTCGCCTGAGCGAGCTAAGGCTCGCAATGGCGGGCAGGGCATTTATTTTCTCGGTTATCGCATTTTTAGAAATTATAAATTGTTGCGAAAAAGTACGGTCAAAAGATTTATCAAAAGAACCAAGCTTTATCAAAAAAAATTATCCCGGGGCTCGCTCAGTGAAGAAGAGCTTGCTCGTTCCCTTCAATCCTGGCTGGCTTACGCCAAATTCGGCAACTCTTGGCGATTAAGGAAAAAACTGTTCGGTGTTAACTATTTGACGTTTAACGTCAAAGTGCGCAAAAATAATTATTCTTAAAATATGTTTAAGCGGAATAAGAGAAAAATTGGAGTATTTATAGATGGGGCCAATCTCTGGCATTGTCAAAAGAACAATGGATGGAAAATAGATTTCCATAAATTGAAATGGTTTTTTTATAAACGAGGTGATGTCAAAGATCTCTATTATTTTACTCCGGAACTACCCTACTTGGAAAAATTATTCAATACATTAGATGCGATGGATTATAAGATAATTAAAAAACCTATAAAAGTGTTAAGAGGAAAAAATAAAAATGGTATCTATGAAGTGAAACATAAAGGTAATTTGGATGTAGAAATGGCAATAACGATTATAAAAAATATAGATAAATATGACGAGATTATTTTGGTTACAGGCGATAGCGATTTCGAGTGTGTTTTAGATGAATTAAAATCGTCCAGGAAGAATATCGTTTGTTTATGTAATTCTGATTCTTTGGCTTATGAACTTAGAAAGAAGAGTAACCAGGTTTTTATTTTGAATCAACTAAAGAAAAAATTGAAATATAAAAAACAGCCACCTGTTTAAGAGTGGCTGCTAACTCTATATCTCTATAGAGTGCTGATATTCTTCTATTTAGAAATATAGCAAGTCTGTGAGTTTTGTCAATCTCTCCCTGTGGATAACTATTATACCCAATCAATAATCAATAATTTATTTTAATTTTAAAAATTAACTATAGAATTTATGAAAAAATATGTATCATGGTTGTGTCGTTCAACCATTCAAACGGTTAGCCCGAATAATAAAAGGATTATTCTTGCACTGACTATTCTGTTTTCAATTTCTCTGGTCGGTTTGTGGGGGATGCAGATGGTCAGGGCCAAGACAATTCAAATTGAATCGGGGACCGATTCGCTTGATATGAATAATGTTCCTATTACTGAATTAGGTCTTGGCGCTTCAGCTGACACAAACGCTGCCACTATTGGCTATGTCAAATCAGCCGTTGGCGGTACCGGCGGCATTGGTATCTGGCAGGACGCCACCACCTATATTTATCCGAGCACCCTTGACGCCGGAAAATATTTTGTCATTCAGGACGCCGGTAACGTCGGTATTGGGACAACCGGCCCGAATGGTTACAATCTTAATGTTGACGGTTCAATTTATGGCGGTAGCAGTTTACAAGCCCAGAGTAATGTTTATCTGGGCGTAGATGCCGGGGCTAATGTTGGTGTCGGCACCACTAATCCTCTAGCCAGATTTCAAGTGAATACTGATGAAACCACCGACGCCGTGCGGCTCTATGACACTTTAAATAATGGTTACGCCCGTTTCTATTTTACTTCGCCAATTGGTACGGCGCCTGATTTAAATATCAGGGCCGGCCGGGTGATATTTCCGGGTTACGTTCAATTTCCTAATACCGGGCACATTGAATTATATGGTGATTTTGATTTAGGTAATAATAATTTAAATATAAAAACGCAATTTAGCGGAATAGTATCAGTTGGAGATGATGTGACTGATGGGACTTTAGTGGTAAAAGGAAGGGGTACTCAATCTTCTCACGATAAAGTTGGTCTGGTAGTTTATGCGCCGCCAATTGAAACAAAGGATATAATGCAGTGGAAATCGGCGGCCGGGGCTGTGCTTGGCGTTATTAGTCCTGCCGGCAACGTCGGCATCGGGACGACGGGGCCGACCGC
>CAZMTM010000013.1:6503-9903 GCA_964569175.1 uncultured Gammaproteobacteria bacterium
CGCATTAGACCTTAACGGCGGAAAAATCACCCGCATCGCTACCCCGACCATCGCCTCAGACGCGGCCACCAAAGGATATGTTGATGACTCCATTACTACCGCTTCGGTCGACCATGCTTCAACCGCCGATTACGCCACCACCGCCGGCGCGGCTGACCACGCCACCTACGCCAACAGCGCTTTGCGAGCGACTTATCTCGGTAATAGTTTTAAAATAATTGGCGACAGTTTGGGTAATTTACAAGTGAGCGGCGCCGGCGATTCTTATTTTCTCGGCAACGTCGGCATCGGGACGACGGGGCCGACCGCCGCATTAGACCTTAACGGCGGAAAAATCACCCGCATCGCTACCCCGACCATCGCCAGCGACGCGGCGACTAAAGGATATGTTGACGCCACCGCCGGAGGCGGAGTCGGCGCCGGCGCTTCCGGCCAGACCCTGCGCCACGACGGCACGAACTGGGTGGCGAATTCGGTTTTGTATAATAACGGGACGAACGTCGGGATCGGGGTGACGAGTCCTTCACAAAAGCTGGCAGTGGAGGGAAATATTATTTTTCAAACTGAGGCAACAGGAGGACCGGCGAGTGTTTCTATTACTCTTGAACCAGGAACTACTACTACAGGAAGTTTAACAATTCAAGCGGGTGAAACGCAAGCTAATCCAGCCGGTGCACTTTATCTATCGGGAGGTAATAATGGTAGTTTGTTCAGTGATAATAATGGTGGTAATGTTTATATTTACGGCGGACAAAAAGCTAATTCAGGTTCCGACGGCGACGTAATTTTGGCGCATACTAGCTCTGTAGCCCGCGGCAACGTTGGAATCGGCACGACCGGGCCGACCGCCGCCCTGGATCTCAATGGCGGGAAAATCACCCGTATTGCAACCCCGACTATCGCTTCAGACGCAGCCACCAAAGGGTATGTTGATGATGAAACAGGCAAGTATCTTCCATTAACAGGCGGAACTCTGACTGGCAATTTACAATTTTCCACTACTAAAACTATACAGGTTGGAAGTAATGAATGGGCTTGGCAGTGGGTTAATGATGCTGACACAGGATTATATTTTAATGTTACGGGTATGGTTCTTGAAACCTATGGGAATGGAGTTCTTTTACATTCTATTGGTGCAACCACAGGAGATACCTATATCAAAGGAAATTTAACAATAGGGGCTGGTAAAGAAATAAATTCTGATGGTGGCTCTATGGATATTGCAAGAAATGGAGATGACAGAATAAGGTTGCAGTCTACTTCGACAGATATTAATGCTCCAAATGCAAGTTCTCAATTAAGATTAGAAGGAGATGTGATTTCTCTTACGGGTGCTAACGTCGGTATCGGGACGACCGTGCCGGGGGCGGAGTTGGAGGTTAGCGGAGATGTGATACTTAGCGAAGGAGCGGCTAGGAAAATTTTTGTGGGAGACAGGACTGACAGTGGATCCGGATATAATTTAAGTTTTGTTAGCGGAGCAGCAAATACCAACGGTGTGGGTGGCGATGTCTATATATATGGAGGAGCCAATGCAGGAATAGTGGCGGGGGAGCCCGATATTATTCTGGCCCATAATGGTTCAGCTGCCTGGGGTAGCGTCGGTATTGGCACGAGCGAACCGACTGTAGAATTGGATGTTGACGGACTTATTAGAACCAGACCCCGAGCTTCAGCCACCTGTAATGCCGCTAGCGAAGGGGCAATGTATTATGACAGCGATGATGATCATTTCTATGGTTGTGATGGCTCAACATGGAATCAGCTGGACGCTGGCGGTGGTATGGCCAGAACAAATATACCGGCTTCTGATTTTGCCATAGATTCAGGGGCTGATATTTCCCTTAACACAGACCATTTAGAATGCGATACTTATACGGTAAGTGCGCTTTGTAATACGAATGTAAACGCTATAGCAAGAAATCCAACTACCGGAAGAGTCTGGATGAGACAAGCGGGCGGAACGCCTTCTCAAGTTTGGTATATTGATTCTGGCTTAGATTCTTGGACAGCAGTGACTTTATCTGACGGTGATACTAGCTGGTGTTCTGGTCTGGCAGTTGATGATGATGATAATTTTTATAAAGTTTCTCATAATAATCACGAAGTAAAAAAATATAACAGTTCTGGAACCTGGCAATGGACTTCTACTTTTGCAGCTAACAAGGGCGGTTTTTTCTATACTGGTGATAGTCATCTTTATTTTTGTGATTGGGACAATAACATAGTAAGAGAAGTTGATAAAGATGGAGCAGTTATTACCGCCACTACTTTAACTGATGACCACGCCAGTGCTATACGTCCTTCTTCGGTTTATGTTGATAGTAATGGTATTTATATTATTGGATACTATGGAATTATAAGATATAACTTGGCCTGGGTTTATCAAGATTTTGTAGATTTGACATATACAACCACTATGCCCGATAGATGGAGTTGGTATCCAGGAGGATTAGTAAAGTTGAGTAATGGTGACTATATTATAATGAATGCAAACCATGTAATTTATGGTTTTACCAGCATAATACAAATAGGTTCAGACGGAACTTTCAAGAAACGCCTCGCTCAATATGGTGATACAGAGGAGAAGGGTGAATGGTATGGTTCAGGAACTTTTAATGGAGGAAACACAATGTGTTTTGGAGCTGATACAGATGAAATTTTTATGGCTACCCATATAAATAAAAAGATTGCCGTATTAAATTTAAAAGATGCAAGTGAAAGATACGCTATTGCTCAATATGATTCTGGTAGCGCTTCGACTAATTTCTACGCCATCTATCCTTATGGTTTATTAGCTGATAACAGAAATAGTACCTGGAAACAGATGAGGTTCTGGTGGCAGATAGATTCTGGTGGTTATACTGAGTTAGATTTAACTTCTCCGGTCATTGATCAAACCGGTCAAGTTTTAGACGTAAAAATGGGTATGACCACTTATGGATTTGCCAGTGATGATTGGCCTGAATTTTACGGTGTTGATGTCTGGGCGCAGTAAAGAATTAGCTATAATTAGCTTCTGAGAACAAGGGTGATATAAATTAATGAATATAATATAATATAATATAATATAATATAATTGACCAATCACCTTTAGGGTGATAATTAAGGGAATATGAAAAATATGAAAAAAAGCGCAGCCTGGATAATAATTATTATCGCTATTCTAGTTTTAGCGGTGGCCGGAATCTTTCTGGTAGAAACAGTGAATAGAAGGGGCGGTCTAGGAATAGGAAAGCCTTCTAAAGCCGCAGTTATTGATTTAACCGTGACAACAGTCAGTCTTATTCCGGATGAGTTTACGGTTAAGGCTGGTCAGACAGTTATTCTTTCTGTTACCTCAGATGACCGAGAGCATTATTTTAAATTTGATAACCCGGAGTTGGACTTGAAAGGAGCG
>CAZMTM010000014.1:0-9842 GCA_964569175.1 uncultured Gammaproteobacteria bacterium
GTTTTATTTTCCTGTTTTTTCTTTTGGAATATGTATCCATAATTAAATCTGAAATTCTTTCCAGTATTTTCTCTTGCTCTTCGGGTAATTTTTTATATGCCAAACTAACAAACTGTTTTACTTTTTCTAAAAATTTTTCCCGTTCATTCTTTATGCAATTTTTACTAAAATACAGCTTTAAATCGTTTTCTAATTGTAATAAAAATTTCTCCAATTGCTTGGGTCTATGATAACCCCAATAAAGTATCTCCTCAACATCATTCTTGCGGAATTGTTCTAAAAAAGGCCGGTTATTCTCTAAAAGTGCACTCTCAAAAATCTCCACTCTGGATATTTTGGGTTTTTCCCGATAATTAGCCATTTTGTTTTAAATTATTAGTTAATTTATGGTGGGTCCGAGCCGACTCGAACGGCTGACCTTTTCGATGTCAACGAAACGCTCTAACCAACTGAGCTACGGACCCAAATGGTGGGCGCGGAAGGGATCGAACCTTCGATCTTCTCCTTATCAGAGAGACGTTCTACCACTGAACTACGCGCCCCAGATTAATATAACGATATAATAATTTAATAATTAGTAATTCTAAATATTCGCCAACTAGTTTTGATTTTTTTTAGTCATCATCAACCCATTGCTGAGCTTTTTTAATATCCATAAATTAATATTAGCAAAAAAACCAGTTTAGTCAACCTGCTGATACCTAAAAACTGGTCTACTTAAGATGAAAAGCTTATCGAAGACAGAGAAGACTAATCTTCGGTACGAACTAAAATAGTTCATACCGTCGACCTTATTATCACAGCTGTGATAATTAGTCCTCTAAATGAGGTGTTCCATCCACAGCTTCCGCTACGGATGCCTTGTTACGACTTAGTCCTTATTACCAGTCCTACCTTATTTCCGCGAACGCGAATCTTCGGGTATTACCGGCTTTCCTGACTTGACGGGCGGTGAGTACAAAGTCCGGGAACGTATTCACCGTACCATAGCTGATATACGGTTACTAGCGATTCCAGCTTCATGAGGTCGAGTTGCAGACCTCAATCCGAACTGAGACCGGCTTTGATGGGATTAGCTCCGCCTTACGGCTTGGCAACCCTTTGTACCGGCCATTGTAGCATGTGTGTTGCCCAGGGCGTAAGGGTCATGCTGATTTGACGTCGTCCCTGCCTTCCTCCGGTTCATCACCGGCAGTCTCCTATGAGTCCCTCTCGATAAAATCGAGGCTGGTAACATAGGACAAGGGTTGCGCTCGTTTCCCGACTTAACGGTACATCTCACGACACGAGCTGACGACAACCATGCAACACCTGTACTAGGCTCCGATTTAACGGTCGGTCAATCTTTCGATTAACCTACATCCTAGCATGTCAAGCCCTGGTAAGGTTCCTCGCTTACCATCGAATTAAACCACATGGTCCACCGCTTGTGCGGACTCCCGTCTATTCCTTTGAGTTTTAGCCTTGCGGCCGTACTTCCCAGGCGGGATGCTTAACGCGTTAGCTTTTTTACAACGATACTGGAAGGGTCGACACTTCCAATACCCAGCATCCATCGTTTAGGGCGTGGACTACAAGGGTATCTAATCCTTTTTGCTCCCCACGCTTTCGTGTCTCAGCGTCAGGGCCGTTCTAGCAAGTTGCCTTCGCATTTGGTGTTCCTGTCGATATTAACGGATTGCACCCCTACACCGACAATTCCACTTGCCTCTCCCGGCCTCAAGTTTAATAGTTTTCCCGGCACTCCCAATGTTGAGCAAAGGGCTTTAACCGAGAACTTATTAAACCGCCTACACACGCTTTACGCCCAGTAAATCCGGATAACGCTTGCCGCCCTCGTCTTACCGCGGCTGCTGGCACGAGGTTAGCAGCGGCTTATTCCTAGAGTACTGTCAACCGAAGCTTCTTCCCCTAGAAAAGTAGTTTACACTCCGAAGAGATTATTCCTACACGCGGCGTCGCTCCTTCAGCCTTTCGGCCATTGAGGAAGATCCTTAACTGCAGTCTCCCGTAGGAGATTGACCAGTGTCTCAGTGTCAATGAGGCGGGTCGTGCTCTCACACCCGCTACTCGTCATAGGCTTGGTGGGCCATTACCCCAACCAACTACCTGATAAGACATAGGCTCCTCGGAAAGCGACCTTGCGATCTTTAATCCCAAAACTTTTGTTCTGGGATCACATGGAGTATTAGCCCGCCTTTCGACGAGTTATTCTCCTCTTTCCGGCAGATTACCAATGTATTACTCACCCGTTTGCCACTGTCCCGATAAATCGGGACCGTTCGACTTGCATGCCTTAGACACGCCGCCAGCGTTCATCCTGGGCCAGGATCAAACTCTCTTAAAATTTGATCACTAAAAAAAATAAAGAATAGATTAGTTAGTTCTCTGTCTTCGATAAGCTTTTCATATTTATCTATTCAATTGTAATGAGCAAAGATATCTTAGATTAAACATTGAAGTTTAAATTAAGTATTAAAAAATAATTTAATGTTCTTTCTGCCATTTTTTAATTTCCTGATGATTGCCAGACCGCAATATTTTCGGTACTTTTAGTTTTTTGATTCTACCAGATTTATCTTTATATGTAAAGGCCTCGGGACGGGTATACTGTGGATATTCCACGGTCATCCCAGAAGTACCAAACGATTCCTCCTGTAAAGATTCCTGTTTAATCACCCCGGGCGCCAGTCTGGCCACAGCATCAACGAGTATCATAGCCGGGAGTTCTCCGCCAGTCAAGACGTAATTCCCCACCGATATTTTTTCGTCAACCAACTTGTCTACCCGGGCGTCAACACCTTCATAACGACCGCAGATTAGAATAAGCTGGTTAAGCTTACTGAAAGAACGAGCCAGTTTCTGATTAAATGGTTTTCCTTGAGGTGTTAATAAAACAACCCTTTGTTTATTTTTATTTAATCTCCTGGTTCTCTTAATATGCTTAAGCGCTTTATAAATCGGGCCAACCTTAAGAATCATTCCCGGCCCGCCGCCATAGGGCCTATCATCAACTGTTTGATGTTTATCCACAGTCCAGCGCCGAAGATCATGAATTTTAATTTTAATCAACTTTTTATCTTGCGCCCTTTTAATAATTGAGGTATTAAAATAATTCTCAAATATATCTGGGAATATAGTGATAATATCAAACTGGAACATAGAAATACTGAATTATAAAAATAAAGACAAACAAAAACCGCTACCGAGAAAGTAGCGATTTTTGCTACCCTTTACTCGGGTCGAGTTTATAATTTTAAATCTTCTGGAGCACTCTCTCTGGCGGGACGTCTTGCGCGTCCTGCTGGTTCTTCAATCTTAAGATTAACCCGAGCATTGTTTCTCAAACCAACAATGCGCAAAAGAGTTCTAATACATCGCGCAGTAGAACCCTGACGACCAATTACTTGGCCCATGTCTTCCGGATTAATTTTTAAGGACAGGAGAACACCCATTTCGTCAACACTCCGCGTGACTTTAACATCATCTGGAGTAGTAACAAGTGCCTTAATAAGATTCTCAAGGAATTCTTGATCCTTTTGTTTTGCTGCCATATTCTTTACCTTAATGAATTTAATTGATACTTCACCTTAGCAGGTGAATATACCAACTTTCTTACTTCAATACAGTCCAGTCTGGCGACCTTTGCCGAGTGGGTATAACCTATAAAACACTCGAAATTCGAGACTGGCGTTTAAACTATTAATAACAGTATAGCAGAAATGAATTTTTTGTCAAGAGTTCTTTTTCGGCAAGAAAATTTTATTAATATACTCCTTAAAAGCCGTAAAATCAAATTTCTGCAATGCGGCTTCAAGTTGCATTTTCAAAAAAAACCGTTTGTCCTTATCGGGGATAAGAGTCAATATTTCATCAATGGATTGTGTCAAATAATCACGCAACTCTTTTATAGCATCAAAGGTCCTGCCTCCCCAGCGAGCAGCATCATTCGGGGTCTCAATTTCTTTGCGCCCTTCCTTTCTAAGACAAGCTATCCTTTCTTTATGCTCATCGATTTTTGTTAAAACCTGACTAATGATTAGCGGGAGCTCAGAATGCTTGGGCTTTTCTATTTCGTTGCGTTTAAATAACATAATTATTCTTTAGATTTTTTTTCTTTTTTTTCTTTTTTTTCTTTTGTTTCTTTTGTTTCTTTTTTAGTATCTTTAGCTGGTTCCGCACCTTTATCTGACTCTGCCTTTTCTTTTCCTTCCTCTTCGCTTTTCTTTTTCTCTTTCTTTTTCTCTTCCTTTTTCTCTTCCTTTTTCTCTTCCTTTTTTTTCGCTGGTTCAGCAATCGGAACTTTCTCTGGTTTAGCTTCCTCTTCTTTCTTTTGTTTTTTTCTAGTAACTTTGACTTTTTCGCCCTTTATAATCCCATGACTAATTAACAGATTATGAACCGTACCGGTTGGTTGAGCGCCTTTTGAAATCCAATATTCTATCCGCTCTTTTTTGAGAGATATCTTTTTGGTCAAAGGATTATAATACCCTAAATCTTCTAAAAAATCGCCCCAAGGATCTTTAGCTTTTTCCAAGAGGATAATTCTAAAAAATGGTTGATTCTTCTTGCCCTTTCGGGACAACTTAATAGCTAACATATAAACAATATAATAACAGCTTAATAAAATCTGACAAGGGTTAATTCTCCACTCGCTTTATCTTCGCCCCTAATTTAGTTAACCGTTCCTCAATTTTTTCATAACCGCGGTCAACCATTTCCGCCTGACTAATAATGGTTTGTCCCTTAGCCACCAGTCCGGCAATAATCAAGGTTGCTCCAGCTCGTAAATCAAAACTCTTAATTTCAGTTCCGTACAAAGGAGTAGGACCATTAATTACTACCCGATGGGGGTCAGCCACGATAGCATTGGCTCCCATTTTGATTAATTCCGAAACATAACCCATCCGTCCTTCAAAAAGCGGGTCCTGGATTAAAGTTGTTCCACTAGCCTGAGTAGCCAGCACGGCAAAAGGTGCCTGTAAATCAGTGGGAAAACCGGGGTAAGGAAGAGTTTGCAATTTAAAGGAGCGTAAATTAGATGACGGATGAACTTTAAGCCAATTTGTGCCCAGCTCAAAGTTAACTCCAATCTGCTTCAACTTGAGAAGAATTAACTCCAGATGTTCGGGAATAATATTTTCAATCTCTACTTCACCGTGAGTGATTGCAGCAGCTACAGCAAAAGTGCCTACTTCTATCTGGTCAGGGATAATAGTGTGCTGGGTCCCGAACAATTTCTTGACCCCGTCAATAACTAAAGTATGAGTGCCTATCCCGTTGATTTTCGCCCCCATCTTATTAAGAAAATTGCATAAGTCCTGAACATGGGGTTCAGCCGCCGCCAGTTTAATTGTAGTTTGGCCCTGAGCTAAGACCGCCGCCATTACCAGATTCTCGGTCGCCGTAACCGAAAACTCTGGCAAAATGATTATATTCCCTTTTAAATTTTTGGCCTCTATTTGATAAAAATCGGCTCCTTCTTTAATCTTAGCCCCTAAATGTTTCAGGCCATAAAGATGAGTATCAATCGGCCGTTTGCCAATAATACATCCACCTGGCTCAGGTAATCGGACTTTGCCAAACCGGGCCAGTAGCGGCCCGAGCAGTAAAATTGAGGAACGCATGCTCTGGACTGCCTCTTTATTCAAAGTCTGGAGGGAAATATTCTGATTGGAAATTTTCAACTGATGCTCATCAATCCAGGCAATTTTACTCCCCAGACTGGTCAGGATATCAATCATTTTTTCCACATCAGAAATTCGGGGGATATTGCTAATTACACATTCTTCATCAGTCAAAAGAGTAGCGGCAATAATCGGGGTAGTAGCATTTTTCATCCCTCTTATTTTTATTTTCCCCCGCAATTTTTTCCCCCCTTCAATAACAAATTTAGACATATTTTAGATAAAAATCAGCCCTAATTACGTGGCCTGGTTAAGCCCGGCCACAAAATTGGCTGATTTAAGAAGTGATTTAAAAGTACCGGCATCTGACCAAAAACCTTTGATAATCTCAAAGGTAACTATTTTTTGTTCAACATAAAAATTATTCACGTCTGTAATTTCCAGCTCTCCTCTTTGGGAGGGCTTTAATTTTTTGACCACATCAAAGACCTGACCATCATACATATAAAGGCCGGTTACTGCATACCGACTTTTTGGCTCTTCCGGTTTTTCTTCAATACCAATTATTTTCTCACCTTGAATTTGAGCCACACCAAAACGCTGCGGGTCAGTCACTTCTTTTAAAAAGAGCTTGGCTCCTTTCTTCTGAGCCTCAAAATCCTTAACCGCCTGAGTAATATTGTCTTCAAAAATATTATCTCCCAGAATTACCACTACTTTGCCACCATCAGCAAAATCTTCCGCTAAACCTAAAGCTTCGGCAATTCCGCCGGCTCCTTTCTGGTAGGTATAATGAAGCTCTTTCAAACCAAATTCTTTTCCATTGCCCAGAAGCTTAAGAAAATCGCCCGGATTATTCCCACCGGTTATTAGTAAAACTTCTTTAACGCCCGCTTTAATTAAAGTTTCCAGGGGATAGTATATCATCGGACGATTATATACGGGCAACAAATGTTTGTTAGTCACTTTGGTTGAGGGCAACATTCTTGTCCCCATGCCTCCGGCTAAAATTATTCCTTTCATATAAATTCAATCAAACTTATAATGTATTTTACATTATAAGAACCTGCTCGCAGAACCTTGAAATTAAATTTTTATTTATAAATTAATGTATTTTAATTATAGCAGGTTTTTGTGTTTGAGCAACAAAAAGCGAGGCTCTGCCTCGCTCTTCTAGTCTAAACTTGGTCAAAAAAGAATTTCCGTCAACCCTTCACCTTTAGCCAAAGGTGAAGGGTCAAATCAGCCCCATTCTACCAACCATCCCCCTGTCATTCGCTCTCTTTCTCCACATAGCAGAAGATTATAAAATAATTATTTTTTCTTTTCTTTCTTAACTATAACGCCTTCTTTAACTTTCTTAACGCCAACCCAGATTACTATAACTAATTCTAGACCAAGCAGAATTACTCTTGGCCATCTTCCCAGGTCACCGAATACTCTCGTTGTTACCTGGACTATTGTCAGTATTCCACCCAATAGAGCGCCTCCAGCAATTGCGCTTATGCTAATTGGCAGATATAGACCCAGGATTATTAGCAATAATCCGATTGGTGCTGTTATGTAGAATAGGTTCAGATTATATTTCTCACGAGCTTCATCGAATTCTTTGGCACAATAATCACAGGATTCTTTAATCACACAACCATTTTCGTCATATTCTTCTTTTATGTTGCCTTCTTCCTGGATGCATTTTGTTCTGAAAGCCTGGTTATAAGTAAAATCACATAATTCTTCTCTGACCATTGAAGGTTTTGGTGCTTCATATCTCTCACAATAATCACCATAATCCGGGCTTTCATAAATAGCCTCTATCAAAAATCCTATAAACAAAGCTCCCAGGATGCCGAGCGCAAGGGCCAATAAAACTTTTTTTAATTTCATATACGAATAATTTATTATCTTTTTATTTATATATCTTTTATCGGATGTCGGAAATCCGACAATAATGGTTCCCCAAATTAAAATAGGGACAGCGACCGTATTTTCGTCAAATCAGCTTCATTCGGCCCACCGTCCCTATGTATATTAGGAAACAAGTTTTAATTCAAATACCAAATGAAGTAATTTAGTACACTGGCAAGGCTGACCCAGAACAAATAAGGAATCAAGAGATGGGTCGACCATTTGTTTATCTTCCAGAACTTTGTCATCAAAACAATAATCAAAAGCCAGATAATTATAATATTCACTAAAGCCAGACCGGGATTTTTAAGTCCAAAAAATATGGGCGACCAAATGGCGTTGAAAACAAGATGTATCCAGAAAAGCCGCACTGCTTTTCTGGCTTCTTGAATTTTTCCCACCTTTTGCCAAATCAAATATACGCTTATACCCATTAGCAGGTAAAGCGTAACCCAGGTCGGCCCAAACAACCAATTGGGTGGACTAAAACCTGGCTTGCTTAAACCGGCATACCAAGTTGCTATGGCCGGAGCAGTAAATAAAGAGCCGATTAATCCTGCCAACTGCGGCAAGGCAAGAGAAATTATAAGGCGTTTGTAATTCATAGATTTATTTTTTATCTTAATTAAATTTTAGAGTTGTTTTCCTTAATCCGCCTTTAGTGGAAGCTTCATTTTGAGAACCATCCTTCTATTTTGGCTTAAATAAAGGGTTATAAAAATAGGTTGCTGTCCCTAATTTGCTAAATTGATAATGTCAACTTTTAACCCCGCTTTTATTACTTTTATTATACCACAAAAACAAAAAATCCCACAACTCAAAGCGGGATTATTTTATCTTATCAACTACTTAGGAACTTCAGCTACTTGGGAACTCGGTTCCCAAGAACTCCAGAAAAATTTTCTACTCTTCTTCGACCCTTAAGTTATCCACAGGTAGCTATTGATTGTCTCTAATAATTATGTTATATTATACAGGCACTTGTGGGAGCTTCGGCCCCCCAGCGGTCAATTTTCATAAACCGCAGACAGGTGCTTTTTTATTTAATCTTCTTCTAAATTCCCCGAATAAAATACTTTTTTCTTATTTCCACTCACATCGTTTACAACCTTCCACGATGGATAAACGCTCCAAAAAAATGGCTGGCCACCCCCTATTTGCTTAATGATAATTTTTACGCGAAAATTATATTTATCTCCCAAAAGGGCTATAAAAACATAATATCTGACTGTTTTTAATATTTTCTCCCAGCGAGAGTGAATTTGTTGCCTAACAAACATTTTTCTTTCGTCAAACTCCTGTAGGGTATGAGATGACTTTATAATATCAACAACTTTAGGTAAAATTTTAAGACGGGTATATTGTTCTGCCAATGAACGGCCCCTGTTCCAAGATTTAGAAAGAAGATGTCCAAACCCCTCTTCATTAAAATGAACCTTGTCATTTAAATAGGGACATTTTACAGTGCCTAATTTATTATAATATTCCTTAATCTCTTTTTTTATTTTTTCAAATTTTTCCTCGTCAACGTCCATAAAATTAAATAAAACTAAATTCTTGTTCTTTGGCAAATTTTATAATTTTTATCCCTGCCCCGTAGTCAGCTTCTCGCCGTGTACAGAACTTTGCTCTAGTGCTGCGGTGCTGTACTACTGGGGTTTCTCAATTAATTTTTCGGGTTTTTTGATCGAGACCTGAAGGGAAAAATTATTTTCTCAATAACATTAAAACCTAAATCTATGAAATATTCTTCTGCCCAGGCTTTGATAGCAAATGGACCAACTAAAACAAATACCCAAATTATATTTGAGCACATCATCCCGAGCCAATTTTGTGGTAAATCAATAATCATATTTAAAATTTTATCAAAAAATAAAACTCCGTCAAGGGTCAAAATAAAAAATCCGTCGATAACGGAAATTTTTGTTTATATAGCCCGGCCAAAAAAGAATTTCCGTCAAATCAGCTTCATTTTGAGAACCGTCGCCTATTCGCATTATTAAAGTCTATTTAAAAAATTTTATCTTTCAATAACGGTATTATATAACTGAGCAGTTGTAAACAAAAACCTACAATTAACAAAAAGATGCCCAATCTACTTAGGTAGTCGTATCTGCGGGCCTCTTTTTCCATTCGCCGATCTTCCTGTTCAAGAAGGATAACGCTCTTCCCCTCCCGATCTAAAGGAGATTTAGCGGGAATACCAAATTTATATATCAAAATTGCCCCTATTAAATTAAATGACAGGCCTATAATATTTAGAGATAATAACATATTTTGAATTTCCATCAATCTCTGGAGAAAACTGGT
>CAZMTM010000015.1:0-9224 GCA_964569175.1 uncultured Gammaproteobacteria bacterium
TGTGGCAAACTACCAACGACCCCGGGAAAAGTATCTATCTTCTTTTACAAATTATCAACAACAACACCATGCAGCTCGAAACAATAAATTAAGAATTATACCATAACCCCGCTTTTAAAGCGGGGTTCTTTTTTTATAAATTATTAAAATAATCTCTTGTTTAATTTTTCTCAACCACTATCATCATTTTCTCTCCCCTCAAAATTTCGGTTGCTTTTTCGTCTTTGGAAAGCTCGCTTTTCTCGCCTAAAGGAAAGGGCCAGTTATGAATAGTGCTGAAAAAATTCTGGTAGGAATAAACAAAGTTTTGACCCCGCCACGTGCCCGGGTCATTAGTAATAATTTTTTTGTCTTTGTCATTATAACCGGTAACCACCAGCATATGATAAACCGGTCCGAGACCGCTATAATAAGGATTTTCTAAATCTCGGCCAGCCATTGGCGTAATCACTAAATTTTCTTTGCTCAATTCATATTTTATATCATCAATATCTCTGACCGCTGTAAAATATATTTTGGGAATATTAAAATATTGATGAGCTAATTCAACAACACTCTGAACGCTTAGATCATAGTGTCCACCCCAATTATCCTCTTGCCAGGCCACTGAAGCTAAAATTTCTTCATTGGCTCCTTCTTTAGTTAATTTCTGATTGGTTAACCAATATTTAGCCATAATCAAAGCTGCCTCTTCGCAGGCCTCATTATGCAAATTATCCCATTTGGCAAACGGGGACTGGGATGTAAAAGGAACAGACAAATTAATCGAAGGAGATATTTCTCTGATTTCTTCTGCGACAATTTCTGTTTCTAATTCGTTTACGAGAATATCTGGTTCTGTTTGTTGTTGATTATCACCAGCAGAAATATCAGCTAATGGAAGTTCCTCCGGGCTGAATTGTTCGGTTAATTTAGGTTCTGGAGTTCTCTCGCGAGGACCAAACAGCCAGGAATTAAAAATACTGAACACGGTCATGCCCAGTAAACCTATTATCCCTATAATAGCAAACATTTTTTTCATAAATAAGGCGTTTTTATCTTTCTTTGTACTGCTTTTGATAATATTTTAAATACTCACCTGATTTTATCCGTTTCCACCACTCTTGATTGTTCTTGTACCACTCAACAGTTTTTTTGAGAGCCTCGTCAAACTTATATTTAGGCTGCCAGCCCAGTTCGTTCTTGATCTTTGAAGCATCAATAGCATAACGGCGATCATGGCCTTTTCGGTCAGTCACATATTCAATTTTTTCCTCACCAAACCCTAAAATTTCGAGTATTTTGTGAGTAATCTCTAAGTTAGTTTTTTCTTCATTCCCTCCCACGCAATAGGTCTGGCCAATTTTTCCTTTATGTAAAACTAAATCTACGGCTTCACAATGGTCCTCGACATAAAGCCAGTCTCTGACATTCAAGCCATCGCCATAAACCGGTACTTTTTTACCCTCTAACAGATTGGTAACAAACAATGGAATGAGCTTCTCGGGAAATTGCAATCGGCCATAGTTATTAGAACAATTGGTAATAGTAATCGGCAGATTATAGGTGTGGTAATAAGCTCTGACCAAATGATCAGCGGCTGCCTTGGAGGCTGAATAAGGGCTGCGCGGGTCATAAGGAGTGCTTTCATTAAAATGGCCGGTCGGGCCGAGAGACCCAAAAACTTCATCGGTAGAAATATGATGGAATCTCTTATTTCCATTATTACGTGCCGCATTCAATAGGGTAACTGTTCCCAGAACATTAGTTTGAACAAAAGGTCCGGGGTCTAAAATAGAACGGTCCACGTGGCTCTCGGCCGCGAAGTGAACGATGGCATCACAATCTTTAACTAATTTATCAACCAATTTAGCGTCACCAATATCACCTTTGACAAATTTATACCGTGAATCATTTTCAATGTCTTTCAGATTTTCCAGATTACCGCAGTAATTCTGGATATCTAAATTGACTATCTGGTAAGCAGGGTACTTCTGGAGTATATATCGGATAAAATTACTTCCTATAAATCCTAGTCCTCCTGTAATTAATAGCTTCATATTTCATTGATTAAATATTTGTTAGTTAAGCCCCAGTCCGAAGCTTTTCTCATAATAGCCTGTTTGGAATGATTAAGTGCTTTTAGAACCATTTTCCAATTTGTTTTTCGACCAAAGTAATTTTGCCTTAGATAATTTTTTTCAAAAGAGGTCCACCTATTCCATTTCCTTTCACTACAACATATCTTGTATTCCATCTCGGAAATTATATATGGTTTTATCAGTAAGAAAAATTTATTTCTCTCCTTCGCCCTAAAACTTAAAAGGAATTTACCTTTTCTCGACGAAGACTTAATATCCACGCATATATCCCACCTCCTCTTAAAATATCTTTGCAATAGTAAATGCTCCTGAAAACTGAAAGATTCTGTGGAAATGCGCGTTTGATAATTACTTCTTGCAATGCTTCCGTCATCCATATACCAAATTGCCAAACTATGAGGAGTAAGGTGTCGCAACCAATCATTAGAAACTGTCTTAACGCCCTTTGGGTAAATCTCTTTGTACAAATTAGTAAAAATGGGGTGGCTAATTGTGTAAAAATAATACATCCCCCTCCTGTTCGGCCGTTTATCAAGATGTACTAAAAGACTTGATTTTATAAAATCTTGCATTATTAAGGACTGAAGTTCGACGTAGCCTTTGTGCGTTTGAGCTACCCGGAAAAAACCATTTTTATTTCCTCTCCGGCTACCCGCGATACCAAATCCCATAGAGCCGTCACCCAAAAGGGAGCCATAAATATACTCTCGCTGTCTTCTCGATAAACTTTGCTTTAAATTTCTCTCGTATGGTCTGAGTGTCTTAATTTTATATCTTCTCCTGAGTATATTAATCCAAGTGGCGGTACATCCATATTTCACGGCTATCTCATAACTATTTAATTTATTAACCAGATATTCTGTTTCAAGTAATTCCTTGGAAAGCTTAACTGTCATAAGTTAGATTAAATAAATCATTTTTACCTATTCTTAGTCTGCCAATTAAAGCCGATTTTAGGGTCATCAAAAGGGATTCGTTGTTCATCCGGGTTTTCTGCGTTGTAGGCCTCTGAAGTATGGTAAAAAAGCCCGGCTGTCTGATTGCCTAAAACCCGATAGCCATGTGCCACTCCGGGTGGAATAAGAATCAAGAGCGGGTTATTCTGACCGGCATAAATCACCTGTGTTTCATTTTTAGTAGACGAATCTTTTCTAACATCATACAAAACTATTTCAATATTCCCGCTAACCGGAAACCAGATATCATATTGCTTTTTGTGCCAGTGAAAGGCCTTGATTACGCCGGGATAAGTTTCGGTATAACTAGTCTGTTTAATTTCCTTAAAGGTTTCTTCGCCAAACTTAGCAATTTCCGCAAAAAAACCGCGGTCATCAGCCCATCTTTTTATTTGTTTAATTATTACTCCGTTAATCATTTTATTTTATTTAGTCTAGTTTAATTAAATTTAATTAAATTTAAAAATTTTTAACAGTAATTGTTCTTAGTAAGTTCAACCGGGTTTACGGGCAGGTATCGGATTTCCTAAAGCCGGCGTCTATCGCCCCTTGTTCAGAACAAAAATATTTTTCTCCCTTGTCAAGATTTATTTTTACCTGTTCATAATTATAACAATCGGGTGTAAAGTAGACATCGCCGAATTCTTTTAAAGATTTGTTGCCCTTGATAACACAGTTCGGGTCAGGCGGCGGATCGCCAATTTCTCCAAGCTCTTTGTTGTGCATCTCGTCAATACATTCAGTCCACATCCCTTCTTTATTGTTTATCGCCTGCTCTCGAGATGCGTTAAATAGAGAACGATACCTGTGATCCGGCGCCATAGTCATTACTTTTGCGTAACCGTATCTTACCATATAATTGTTTACAAATGTATCGTCTCTTAACTCGCTGCCGCTTGGCAAAAATACATAACGGAGCAACCGACCGAATTTGTCCGCACCGGAAACATCTTTTTCCAGCTTTACGTTTTTTTCTAAAATAAGGTCTTTTAAAACTTCTTTTGCTTCTCTGTAATAACATTCGCCCTGTTCAGGGGTATCAATACCAATCAGGCGAACAACGGCCTCGTCATTGACCTCTATGGTATCGCCATCAATAACATTGGTAACCATTACTAAGCCGGCTTCATTCTCTATGATAACATCCGAACCTGTTTCAGAATCCATTAAACTAACGGCTCCGAACAATGCAACCAGCGTAATAAGCAAACCGCCCAAAATTTTTTTAAATGTTTCGCTAGATCCTGTTAAAGTAAGGATGCCGAGTATTGCGCCAAGAACAATAACAAGGCCTAAGATTAATTGTTTAAGGTTTACTTTTTTCATGCATATAGTTATTTTAATAGGCAGGTCGGATCTGTTTAAGACTGAAGCAGGAAGTTCAATCTATCTGAATACCCAGAATTTATGGATATTAAAACGAATAAGCATTATGACAAGGGCGGCAATTACCTTGCCTAAAATATCATATAAATTTACTGTTTCCACGAAAAAGTGCAAGAGATATTGATAAGCAACCATCATTACCACCACCACTAACCAAAACTTAATATATTGAACAAAAACTTTTTCGCCGCGATTTCTAAATGTCCACTTTCTGTTTACTAAAAAATTCCCGGTGGCAGCCACCGCCATACCAATAAAATTAGCCCAGAGGTAATGAGCGGCAAAAAACGAAAAAATGCGGGTCAGGAAAATATAGGTACCGAAATCAACTATAGCTGAGGTACCGCCGGTAATAGCAAATTTAATAAACTGCCTCAAGTAAAGATGCTTCTGGATAATCGGTAAGTTTCTGACCTTTTGATATAACGTCCTAAACATTTATTTCAAATAATTTGCCTTGTTCAAATTATGCTCTTCCATGGTCCGGCTAAAAATAATCTTACCTTCCGGCGTGGAGAGAAAACAACAGTAATCACTCTCCAGGGGTCCAATAGTAGCTTGAATGGCTGAAAGACCGGGGTTATTAATCGGTCCAGGCGGCAGTCCGCGATGAAGATAAGTATTATATGGTGAAGGTGTTCGGGTATCCTCAAAAGAAAGCCTGGTTTTAGGCGCGCCTAAAATGTAATTGATAGTAGCGCAGGATTCCAGAGCCCAACCAATATCCAATCTTTTCCAGAAGATATCGGCTACCAGCCGACGATCCTGGTCAAGGGCTGCTTCTTTCTCAACCAAAGAGGACATAGTGATTATCTCAAAAATCGTTCGCCCCTGCTGGCTAATCTCAGACCGGAGTTGGGCATCTAATTTCTGACCAAAATTTTCTAACATCTTTCCGATAATAGCATGGGCAGTCGTCTCTTCATAAAAACGATAAGTATCGGGGAAAAGATATCCCTCCAGACCAGCTCCGGTTGGCCGGTCAGCTAAAAAGGGATAATTGGTTAACAAATCCTCTGATTTATTAATCTCTTCTAAGGCAGTAAAAAAATCATCCTCAATCACCAACCCTTCTTTAGCCAGGCCGGCGGCGATCTCTTTATTAGTCCAACCCTCAATAATAGTCATGGTTTTTTCCGGAGCCAAACGCTGACTGGTTAAAATCCCGACAATATCCTTTAAGCTCATATTGGGACTCAAATGATATTCGCCCGGCCAGAAATTACTGCGGACATTGCGCAAAAAGACATAAACCTCAAATATCTTATTATTTTTAATCAGACCCTCTCCTTTTAATTTATCGGCTATTTCTTTTAAGCCCTCTCCTTTTTCAATGATAAAGGTTTCTGGTTCAAATTCCTGCCCGACTGGACGGTCTGACTGAAAATAAAAGTATAGACCGACAACCAGGATTACGAAAACCAGATAACCGAGAACTACTCCTTTTTTAGGCATAATACTTTATTAAAACTTTTTATATAATTTTTCAATTAATTTTTTTTGTTCTGGTAAATCTAAAACTTCCCGCCGGATACGCGCTTTCTCCTGCCGGATATATTTACGAATACTTCTGGGTAAACGTTTCTTAGCCATAATTATAATATCTATTGATTAACTCTTAGTATTATAACAAAACAGGAAATCAGGACAAGGTGTTTATTTTTTGCTATACTAATCATATGATTCACTACGACTTACATATGCATTCAAATTTTTCCGACGGCCAATTTTCACCCGGCCGACTGGTTAAAATGAGCAGCCGACTCAAACTAAAAGTTATTGCTATTACCGACCATGATACAGTAAGAGGCGTGCCGTCTTTTTTGAGAGCTGCTAAAAACAAGAAAATGATTGCTTTATCTGGCTTAGAAATCAGCACCAGGTTTGAGAACTTTAATCTCCATCTCCTTGGCTATAATATAGACATCAGGAATAAAGATTTACAAAAACTTTTGAAAAAGCAAAAGCAGGCGCGAATGGAAAAAGTTAAAAAGGTTCTGGCTAAGTTGAAAAAATGTGGCCTGAAAATCAGTTTTGCTAAAATCAAAAAACTGATTAAGAATGGCAATATTGGCAAGCCGCACATTGCCCGAGTTATTCTGAGCAATAAAAAGAATAGAATAATTCTTAAAGAAAAATTTAATTTTCCCCCTGACAAAAACTCAATTGACCACTTTATTATCAATTTTCTTAATAAGCCAGGGCAACCGGGATTTGTTAAAAAGAAAAAAGTAGATACTATTACCGCCATAAAGACGATAAAAAAGGCCGGCGGCATAGCGGTTCTGGCTCATCCACAAAAAAATCTCAGAACAAAAGAGTTTAGCAAAGTTATCAAAGAGTTTAAAAAACATGGTCTGGACGGGGTGGAAGTATATGACGCTTTTACCCGGAAAAAAAGTTTGCCCTTTTACCATCAAATCTGCCGAAAATACAATCTGCTTATTACTTTTGGTTCTGATTTTCACCGCCCAGATAGTAATAGAAAAATCGGCGGCCTCAAATATATCACCAATTCTTTGGCTAAAAAACAAATTAAAAAATTATTCGCTTTAATTAATAATTAAACTTGGTTATGGGTTTTTCAATTGGCATTGTTGGTTTACCTAATGTTGGCAAATCAACTCTTTTCAAGGCTTTAACTAAAAATCAGGTGGATATCTCCAATTATCCTTTTTGTACTATTGATCCCAACGTGGGTATGGTTAATGTCCCGGACCAAAGATTGGACAAATTGGCCAAAATTTTAAAACCAAAAGAAATCATTCCTACTTTTATTGAATTTGTCGACATTGCCGGCCTGGTTAAGGGCGCTCACACCGGCGAAGGCCTGGGCAACCAGTTTTTATCCCGCATCCGCGAAGTAGATGCCATTGCTGAAGTAGTCAGGGTATTTTCTGACCCCGATGTAGTCCACGTCGCCGGTCGGGTTGACCCTGATTCTGATAAAGAAACAATTAAACTGGAATTAATCTTTGCTGATTTAGCCACTGTGGAAAAAAGATTGGCTAAAACCAAAAAAGAAGCTAAAAGCGGCCACAAAGAGTCCATTAAATTAACTGAATTATTAAAAAAAATAAAAAACGGACTGGATCAAGGCCAGACCGTGACTAGCTTAGGTTTGATTGAGGAGGAAAAATTATTAATTAAAGACCTTAATCTGCTGACCGTTAAACCAATTATTTATGTCCTGAATATTAGCGAGCAAGAGCTAAATAATCAACCTTCAATTACTAATAACCAGGTGGCTATCTGCGCTAAATTAGAAGTTGAATTAACTGATTTAACTGAAGAAGAAACTAAAGAATATCTCCAGGAATATGGTTTAGCCAAATCAGGATTAGATACTCTAATTACCGCTGCTTATAAACTATTAAATTTAATTACCTTTTTTACTTGCCAGAATCAAATTCTTCAAGCATGGACTGTTCGGCAAGGCGCCAAAGCACCGGAAGCAGCCGGTAAAGTACACACCGATTTTGCTCAGGGATTCATTCGGGCCGAGGTAATTAATTGGCAAAATCTAGCAGAATCTGGTTCTCAACAAACAGCTCGCGAAAAAGGTTTAATTCGCACCGAAGGCAAAGAATATATTGTTAAAGACGGCGATATAATACACTTCAAGTTTAAAGTTTAAATTTAAATCAAAGAGATGCTTGTCTCATAGCAAACTTTGTTATGGCACGAAGTGACTCATCTCTAATTTATTATAAAAAAATGTCCGGGGTTTGCCCTGGACATTTAAAATCCTTACAAAAACTAATCTATGATTTCTTAGCGCCCCCTCTGCGTCTACGGCCTCGATCACTGGGATGTCGATGAATATTTGCATTACCGCATTTAGGACAAACCGTTGGACGCTTGGTGCCATAAGGCACTGTCCACTCATAACCACAAGCATAACATTTAAATTTTCTACCAGTCATATTCTCACCTCCTTGGTTTAAAATATAAACTTATAAACTAAAAATGTCAACACACACCGCCTTGATTATTCATGTTCTCCGGGCAATTCAGATATTTTAATTGCCTTACCGCTTATTAAAGCCCGGGCAATTTTTTTATGAGCTGAGGTCAAAATTCTTTGCAGGGTACTTTGAGAAATTTTCATTTTTTGGGCAGCCCTGGTTTGATCTAAATTTTTTTGGTCACACAATCTGATTGCCTCTAATTCATCTACTGCCAAATCTACCTCTTCTAATATAGACAAGGGTATCCCCCGCGGCTTAAAATAAGTCACATCTGGTTTAAATCCAACCTGCCTTTGTTTTGTCGGTCTAGTCATTTTTTATTTTGTTTATTATTGCTTCAAGCTTCATGTTTTCTGGCACTATCTTTATTTCAACTCCCATCTCTTTTAATCTCTGCCGGGCTCCTTGACCAATCTCCGAAGTGATCATTCGATTGGTTTCAATAGCTCTGACAAATCTAACCCCATGCCCCCGACCGGTGACAAAATATGGATTTTTGATAATTTTTTTTTGTAAAATATGTTTTTCTTTATCCTGGTCAATAACTAAATATTCTGGCGCTCCAAAATCATAATAAAATTGACCACCCTGAATTGAAACAATAGTCCGCTCGCCCAATTTTTTTAAATACGGGTCTACTGCCAAATTTTTAAAGTGCTCAATTCTCCCTAGTCCCGATCTAATAAATCCTTGTTTGAACTCATGCGAAACCACCTGAATAACCACAAATTGTAAATTTTCTATCTGATCAAGTAATAGTTTTTCCAGGTCTCCAACAACCTCCGACACTTTTTGCATTTTCCATTCTTTGTTCAGACCTATTTTTAATT
>CAZMTM010000016.1:0-9197 GCA_964569175.1 uncultured Gammaproteobacteria bacterium
AAGCCGATCAATGTCAGAAAAAATATATTATTCCTTTCATATCTTTAATCAACTCATCCCCTTCTCTATCCTGACCAACCCGGGTAATAGTGGCTATTTTCAGACCCAGTCTGGCCATACCCGCAGCCGTATTACTGGCTCCACCGCCGGCGCCCAAATAAACTTCTTTGATATAAATCTTGGCCCCCAATTCAAAAGCAATTAATTTTTCACGCAACGGGTCTTTAGGATTGTCAATTATTAAACCTTCGTCAGTATAAAAATATATATCCCGCATCGCCCCGCCAATTGTAACAATGTCATACATAATCAATCTAATTTAGATAATTTAAATAATCAATCTAAAACAATTAGAAATCTCTCAACTGAGCGTTAAATTTTTCCCCTAATATTTTAATAATTTGCTTCTCAATCTTTTCAATTTCTTCAGTTTTTAGGGTTCGCCCTAAAGATTGATAAACAATATGGAAGGCCAGATTTCGTTTGTCGCCCAATTTCTTGTCTTCAAAAACATCAAACAACTCTATGTCTTTAACCAGGGGGTCAATACTTTTCGCTATTTCAGCAATTTCTTGCCACCTAACCTTTTTATCCACCAAAAACCCTAAATCTCTCTTAATCGGCGGATAAGTCGGAATTAGAACATACTTCTTGGCTCTTTGAGTGAATTTAAGTAAACCGGCAAAATCAAGCTCAAAAATTCCAAACTGATTTTGATGGGAACAAGACCCGATTACTTTCTGACCGATAGAGATAGCAGTAGCACCTGAAGATTTAGTCTGATAATTTATCTCATTCTGTTTTATGCCAATCCGCTCAAAAATTAATTCAACCACGCCTTTAATTGACCAGTAATCACCCGGATAAATTAAACCGGCTATTTTTTTATTTTCTTCGGGATTAAACACCCGTCCAACTTCAAAAATTTTAAACTCGGGAAAATTCTTAACATTTTTATTAGCATTTTTAACCAATCCCGGAATTAAACTAATGCGTAAATACTGCTGGTCTGGGTTAAGTGGATTATCTATTTCTAAATGCTTTGACCTTACCAAATGGTTATCGGCAATGGTCCGGTTGCTATAAAAGGAATAGTTGTAGACTTCATCAAATCCGCTGCCCACTAAAATATTTTTTATTTTTTCTTCTAAAACTAGTTCGGCTGACAGTGGAACTGGCTCCAATTTTCCTAAAATTGGCTCGGGCACAATTTTTTCTGTTCCGTAAATCCTGACTATTTCTTCAACCAAATCTTCAGATAAACTAATGTCCGGTCGAAAAGCCGGGACAGTAACCACCATTTTTTTGCCCTGCTTTTTAATCCGGCAACCCAGGCTTTGTAAAATCTGAACCATTTCTTTATCAGCTATATCCAAACCAATAAATTTTCTGGCTCGGGCAAAATCAAAATTAATTTTAATAGATTGTTTTAATTTTTTTACCGTTCCCCTGCTTTTAATATCATAAATCTGGCTGATCATCTGACCACCGGCCAGTTCTTTGACTAATTCAACGGCCCGCTTCATCCCTATCTGGGGACAACAAACCGGCAGTCCTTTTTCAAAACGCAGAGCAGAATCAGAACGCAAACCAAGCCGCCAGGAAGTTCGTCTGACACTAACCGGTTCAAAATTAGCTGACTCAATAACAATAGTCCTGGTGGTTTCGGTAACCCCAGAAAGTTCACCGCCCATCACCCCGGCCAGGGCAATTGGCTTTTTTGCGTCAGCAATAACTAAATCAGTTTGAACTAATTCATACTCCTGTCCGTCTAAAGCTAAAAGCTTTTCTCCCTTCTGCGCCGAACGAATTTTTATAATTAATTTATCCCCTTCTTTAGTCAATTTTTCAGCGTCAAAAACATGAAGCGGCTGGCCAATTTCCATCAACACATAATTGGTAATATCAACCGCGTTGCTAATCGGACGAATACCCAGATTGCGCAGTCTGGTTTGCAGCCATTCCGGCGACGGGCCAACTTTTACTCCACCCATCACCACCGCTGTATATCTTGGACAAAGATTTTTGTTCTCAACTTTTACGTCTATCTTTACTTCCTCTACTTTTTTATTAATACTTTTATTGGTATCTCTTGTTTTTAATTCTGGACCCTTAATTTTAAGCTTTCCCAAACAAGCGCTTATTTCTCTGGCAAAACCTAAATGATTAAATAAGTCCGGCCGATGAGTAATTGATTTATTCTCTACCTCTAAAATCGTATCATCTAATCCCAGAACCTCAGCAATCGGCTGACCTATCTTCGCCCGGTCTGATAAGATATGGATTCCTTCATGGTCCGGGCCAATATCTAATTCATCTTCGGAACAAAGCATGCCTTCTGATTTAACGCCGCGGATAATGCTCTCTTTGATTTCCATTCCGCCAGCTAATTCAGCGCCAGCTAAAGCCAGCGGTACCTTTTGCCCGACTTTAATGTTCGGCGCACCGCAAACTATTTCTAATTTCTTCCGGCCGGTGTCAACCACAGCAATTTGCAGCTTGTCGGCATTGGGATGAGATTTGATGCCAATAATCTCTGCCACAATCACTCTGCCCATCCCCTGACCCAGTTTTTTAACTTTCTCCACTTCGGCCACGTGCATATTCAAAAGCTCAGCCAGTTTTTCCGGCTTTAATTTCAAATCGGGCAATATCTCTTTTAACCAGTTATATGAAAGTTTCATGATTAAAATTGTTTAATAAACCTTAAATCTCCAGAATGAAACCAACGAATATCATCTATCTTATGCTTCATCATGGCCAGCCTATCCAACCCAACACCAAAAGCAAAACCAGTATAAGCACCTTTTGGATAGCCAGCTGACTCATAAACTTTGGGGTTAATCATGCCGCAACCGAGTATTTCCACCCAACCGGTTTGGCTGCAGGCCGGACAACCCTTGCCGCCGCAATTCAAACAAGCAAAATCCATTTCAAAGCTGGGTTCGGTAAAAGGAAAATAGCTCGGTCTAAGCCGCACCCTGACTGATTGACCGAATAAAGCGTCTAAAAAGTTTTTTAAGGTATAGATCAGATTAGCTACGGTTATTTCTTTATCAACCACAAAACCCTCTATTTGATAGAGGGTGTGCTCATGAGAGGCATCAGTAGCCTCATGACGAAAACATTTGCCGATTACGCAAACACGCAGGGGAGGCTTCTGTTTTTCCATTACCCTGACCTGCATGGCTGAAGTATGGGTTCTTAATAACAATTTTCCTTCGTCTTTATTTCTCTTACCACTTTTGGTATTTTTACCTTTATTTTTTTTCTGCCGAATCCAGAAGGTGTCCCACATATCCCGGGCCGGATGTCCTTCAGGAATGTTTATGGCCTCAAAATTATAGTAATCTGTTTCCAATTCTTTACCCTCTAAAATCTCAAAACCCATTGAACAAAAAATTCTAGCCACTTCGGCACGCAGTTGAGTATGCGGATGCAAATGTCCAATTTCTGGCTTCTTGCCCGGCAAAGTAATATCAATGTCTTCACCCGCTGCTGACTGACCTGAACCGGCCAGCTCATGGCGTTTTTCTTCTATCTTCTCCTCAATCTCTTCTCTGGCTTGATTAGCCAGTCCGCCAATTTTTGGCTTTTCCTCAGCTGACAAATCTTTAATGCCGCGCAAAATTTTATTTAATTGACCATCTTTACGGCCCAAATATTTCCGCCAGACAATTTCCAAAAAAGCTGAATCTTTGGCTTCAGCCACTTTTTTCAAAGCATTTTCTTTCAATTGTTGAATCTGGTCTTCCATAAAAAATTATACTTTAAATTTTCGGTGGGAAGAAAGAAAGAAAAATTCTAAAGCGACGAAGAATAAAACCAAAAGTGAAGTATTCCACCACTTTAGAAGATTAAACCCCCATAACAAAAGAATTGAAACAATAGCCAGTCCTATCCAAGCTCCCTGACGGAAAGCTATTTCAACTTGTTTAAAAACCGGTTTTTGACTGAGTTGGATCCTAACTATAAAACCAAGTACTGAGGCGGTGCCAAGAATGGCTAAAAATAAACTGAAATAGAACAAAACAAAACCAATAAAACCAGTTCGGGCCGGATTAACCAGAAAAATAACTAAAACCCAGGCCAACCAACAAATTCCGGTCAGGATACTCATTAGATTAAGATACTTTTTAAGAGTCATATAATTATATTTATAGTTGATTATTAGTATTCCAATACGATAACATTATAGCATTTTTAAAAAATACTAGCAATTTAGAACTGCCGGTATTCGCAAATACTGCGAAAATCACACCATTTACACATTTGACCGGGCCTGGGCGCAAAATCACTGGTTTTAATTTCTTTAATGGTTTCTTTAATTTTTTTCTCCATCTGTTCCAATTCTTCAGGTTTACCCAAAAATGAAATTTTCTTTCCGTTTTCTAAATAATAATAGGTTAGCTGAGTAATTGGTTCACTGAATAAAGATTGAGCGGCTAATTGATAAATAAGCAGCTGTTGCTTGTTCTGCGGGGTTAATTTATTTTTACTCGAACCCGTCTTATAATCCAAAATTTCCAGCCCATCATCAACCTCATCAATTCTGTCTATTTTCCCCTTAATTACATATTCCCCTAATTTAAAATTAAAGGGCTTCTCTAAATATTTTATTTGCGGGGAAGCTTTTATAAAATCATCATAAAAAATTTTTAAAATCTTTTTGCCCTTTTCTTTGTATTTCTCCTGATGACGTTTGTTCTCATACCATTCATCAATCCAGTATTCGTTATAAATTTTGAGTAAATCCTTAACCGTCAATTTATTGTTTAATGATTTTTTACTCTTCTTAAGTTTTCCCGTCTGAGAAAATAAATTGACTTGTCCTCTACCCATTCGCTCTAACCACTGCTGAAGAAACTGATAAAGAGTATTATGCATGGTTCGGCCAAAACTAAAATTATATTTACCCTTACAGGGAATCCTTAATACAAAAGCAAATTTATACTGCAACGGACAGGTCTCAAATGCGGCTAATTGAGTAAAACTAAATTTAGTTGGCAAACGAACGGTTGAAATTTGTTTACCGACCTTTTGTAAAACAGCCGGTTTTTGCAAAAACCCGGCAACCAGAGCTGGCTCGGGCGGGGTCTCTTTTTTAACCAATCCTAATTCATACAAAAAACGGGAAAATTTCTTGGCTGTTTTTCCGCCGTAATCCTCGGCTGAAGTAAAAAATAATCCTTGTTTAGCCCGGGTCATGGCTACGTACAAAAGCCGACGCTCTTCCTGAAGATGGATATCTCCCTCGGGAATAATCTCTTTTATCAACGGTTGGGGTAATTTAATCGCCTCCCGGCGTTTAATGGTGGGAAAACGCCGGTCAACCAGATTAACAACAAAAACCCAGCGGAATTCCAAACCTTTAGCACCGTGAATAGTCATTACTTTAACTGCCTCCGGACCGGACTCAGCCTCAATATCGATACTGCCGGTATCACCGGTTTCCAGCATCATATCTATCATCCGAACAAAATTACTCATTGATTTATCCAGATTAACCGCTTCAAAATTTTCCACTTTTTTGAAAAACTGCCTGAGCCAGAAAATATTTTCTACGTTCTGCCGTCCATCTTTTTCTGCCTTTTGCGACAAGATATTTAAATAGCCGCTGTCTTCTAAAAAGGCATAAATAACGCGGCTGACACTTTCAATTTTAGCCAGTTGGGTATGCTTCTCAATCCAGTTTAGCATTCTCTCTAACTGCTGAATCCCGCTTGAAGAAAGATTGGGAATAACGGCTGCTTTTTTCATTGCTTCATAAAGCGACCAGTTCTTTCGTCTGGCCCAGTAGACTAAATTGGATAAGTCATCATTGGTAATCTTCTCAGTAAAAATTGGCGAAGTTAAAATGCGATAAACGGCCCGACTTTCATGATAATCATCAAGCAATTTTAAATAAGCCAGGATATCTAAAACTATCGGCTTGGAGAACAAACCGCGACGGGCTAAAAATTGATAAGGGACATTATTCCAGCGAAGAGCCTGACAAAAAATCTCGGCCTGTTTATTGGCCCGAACTAAAACGGCAAAATCATTCCAGGAAGCGTCAGGATTTTTTTCTTTTACTTTAACAATTTTTTTTACCACTCCTCTGGCTTCTTCTTCCTGGGTTTGACTGTGTAGATGAACTATCTCAGCACTGCCTTTTCTGGTCGTTTTTAAACTTTTGCTTAGTAAATCTTTCAACTTTGTATCGGAAATTTTATCTTCAATATAATTCTGCCCAATAAATTTATAGGCCAAATCTAATATTGCTTGTCTGCTGCGATAATTTTTAGTTAAAAAAAATGTTTTGGTCTTGGAATAATCTTTCCTTAACTGAAAAATATTATTATAAGCCGCGCCCCGCCATCTATAAATAGCTTGTTTATCGTCAGCGACGACTGTCATATTATTCTTCGAACTGGCTAACATTTTTAACAACTTATATTGAGCCCAATTAGTATCCTGAAATTCGTCCACCAGGATATATTTAAACTGCCGGTGGTATTTTTCCAAAATCTTCGGTCGCTGCTCAAAAAGTTTAATCGTATAGTTAATTAAATCGCCAAAATCAAGAGCATTATTTTCTAAAAGTAATCGCTGATAAGTATGATAGGCATTGGCTACTTCACGAATCCTGGCTACTTCCTGACTGACCAGTTCGTCCGACATACTTGAATCTTGAGATAATTTTAAATTTTCCGCGTATTCCAGATATTCAGCCGGGCTGATTAATTCATCCTTGGCCCGGGAAAAATGTTTAATCAACGACTGGACAAATTTGGTTGGGTTGCCTAATGGTCGGTAATAATCAAGATCAAACTTTTTAAAATTCTCCCGAATTAAAAAACTCTGCTGAACTTGGTCCATCAACTTAAAATTAAGCGGCAAACCAATCTCCAATCCATGGTCCTGAAGAATTCTTTCACAGAATGAATGAAAAGTGGAAATCCAGAGATCAATATAACCGTAAGGCAATAGTTTATCAACCCGCTCCTCCATCTCGCCAGCTGCTTTATCAGTAAAAGTAACCGCCAAGATTTCCTCTGGTTTGACCCGACCGGTTAAAATTAGCCAGGCAATCCGACGGGTAATCACCGTAGTTTTGCCAGTACCGGCTCCGGCGATTATAAGGAGAGGGCCGCCAGTATAGGTAACCGCCTGTTTTTGGGCTGGGTTTAAATCAGCCAGAATTTTTTTAACGTCATTTTCAGGCATACTGCCAATATTTTACCATAACTAAGGATTTAAAACAACGAAAAACAGGACCTTTATCCTGCTTTTAACTACTTAAAATTCTAAAATCTATGTTTGTTAAAAAATATTTTCGGCTTTTTTGAGTATTATATAAATATCAATCAACTCGGCCCTGGAGTCAACTATTTTCTTTAAATCTTTTATCTCTCTGGTTTGATGATATTGTAATTCCATCCTTTTAATCTCATTTTTAAGAACATCAATAATTCTGTCTGGAGGATTCTCCATGCAAATAGTCCTGATCATCTCTCCGGTAATCTCTCTGGCTCTCTGTTTCACATACTCAATAAACCTGTCCAGCTCAATTTCTAACTCCTCTGCCCTTTCCTCAAGCTCGCCTATCCTGTCTTCTATCTTGTCTGCTCTGGCATCATAGTCTTTCACCTTTTCTTTCTGTTTTTTCGTCATTTTTATTCCTTCGGTCCCCTCTTTTATAACCATTTTTTCGGACCATTCTTCCAATTTGTCAGCCCTGATTCTCAATTTATCTATCTCTCTCTCGTAAGACCCTACTATCTTAGAAGACCCCACCAGTTTAATATACAACCTTTTAATTTTTCTTACTTCGTCATTAATTAAGTCGTCCCAAAACTTCTCTCCTTTTTTCTGGTGAGTTTCAATATATTTTTCTATAACTTTTTTCTTCCTCTGTTTATCTTGTCCGATTAATAATTCTTTTCTGCTCATATATTTAGTACAAATTTTTAAGCCAGTGTTAATATCTTATCACAAAATTGCCCCTTTGTCAATCTATAAAAATAGTCGCTGTTAACAGACTATTTTTTATTTGTAATTATAATTTAAAAAGTTTTTTCGCGTTTTTAGTAATAGCTTTATCTACCTCGTCAAAAGACAGACCCTTCAATTCGGCAATCTTTTCAGCAGTAAAGCGAACATAAGACGGTTCGTTCCGTTCGCCCCGATGCGGTTCGGGCGCCAGAAAAGGACAATCTGTCTCAACTAGAATTTTGTTTAAGGGCATATTTTTAACCACCTCTAAAAGTTCGGGGGTAGCGTTACCAAAAGTAATCGGGCCGGTGAAACCAACAAAAAACCCAAGAGATAAAAATTGTTCGGCAATTGGCCAATCAGCCGAGAAACAATGGATTTCCCCGGGCGGAACCGATGATAATTGTTTAATAATTGACAGTAAATCTAAATAGGCATCTTTAGAATTTTCTCTGCTCCCCCGGCAATGCATTATTACCGGTAAATCAAATTGCTTGGCTAAATCTATATGCTTTAAAAATACTTTCTTTTGCTCTTTTTTATTTTCCGAACTATGGTAATAATCAAGACCAGTCTCGCCGATTGCCTTGATTACCTCCTTATTCTCCTTAATTAAAAAAACATATTTTTCTGAAACAAATTCTTCATCTTTAACGTGAATCGGGTGGAGACCAACTGCCGCCCGGCACTCTGTAAACTCTTTAGCAATTTCCACCGCCCGCTGACTGGTAGCTAAATTTGAACCAACATTAATTATTGCCTCAATCCCCTGAACCAAACTGCGCTGGACTACTTCAGTATAATCAGCTTTAAAAGCTTTAAAATTTAGATGGGCATGTGAATCAATCATATAACCCATTATAACACGGCGAATCAATTTTAAAAGGGGCGATTACCGCCCCTCTATAATTTGAATCAGTTCTCTTAAATCCCGCAAATTCCAATCAGGCTTTTCTATGCCCCGTCCCGGCGCTTCACCATCCCGATTAATCCAGGCTACTCTCATGCCAACCGAATGAGCGCCGACTATATCAGCATAAATTTTGTCACCAACGTAGATAGCATCGTCTACGCCAAGATTCATTCGTTCAAAACATTCAAGAAAAATACGCGGATCTGGTTTACGAATACCGAAATCATGGCTCCAGACCATGGTCTCAAAATAGGATTTAATCCATAAACTATCCAGATCAGCTTCTATTAACTTGCCCGGCCAGCAG
>CAZMTM010000017.1:0-9012 GCA_964569175.1 uncultured Gammaproteobacteria bacterium
TAATATCCACCCCATCCGGTAAATCCGCCCCGGTTGGAGTCAGGACATATGTCTCTGAACTACTGCCAGTATTATTTATCCTGATTTTGTAAAAATAGGTTGGAACACTAATTAAACTCAAGGTAGCAGGAAAACTGACGGTAAAGGTAGAAGTATAACCTGAAGAACAGCTCGGCGGCGAACCGCTGGTGGTACACTGATAAATAATTAAATCGCTCGGTTCGTCAGTCCCGACTCCGTCCTTAGCAATTAAAAGTGAGGTCGGATAAGCAGCCCCATTCAAATCCAGATTTATTTGAAAAGACTCGCCAGCGGCTAGAGTAACATTCCATGGATCATCAGCCGTGGTGGCTGCTACAGTATCAACTGAATAAGCAGCCGCATTATCAAGCGAGCCGCTTAAACTGTAACCAGAAATACTGGTATAGTCTTTAATAATCTGATAGCTGGCTTTTTCCATGGCGCTTTCGGCGGCGAAAAAAGCCATCTCTGAAATCTCAACTCCTTTTACTACCCGACTGTGTCTGATTATAATTTCGCCAATTATCAGGGTACCGGTCAAAATAGAACTGATAATTAGAATAACCATAATCAGGGAAAAGGCTTGATTGTCTAATTGATTGTTAATCATAAATAAATTACATAGGAGGACAGACCTCTTTGAGAAAAGACCCATGAGGTCCGGCCTGCTTATTCGCTTAGCTACTTCTTATACTCATACCGCTGAGGCACGGTTTGCTGAAGAATTAATTCTTTCTCGCCGGTTTTTTCAATTAAAGATTTTAGTTTTAAAACAATAGTCACCCGCGGATGTTCATAAGTGGTAGAGCCGGTGGTAAAAGGGTCGCTGGCAGGATCAATATAAAAATCCAGACGTTCAATACTGATATCGGTCATAGTAATGGTATAGTAAGTGCCGCAGGGGTTACCCTTGCATCTTTTAAAAACATTCCTATCACCAATAGTTTCTTTCATATATCTGATTTGATTGGGAGAAGAAGCAAAATCCAGCAAACATAATCGTTCAGTTTTTTTAGTGGTTGGATTAATAGCCGGACAAGCGGCAGTAGGGTAATTATCATAATCCACCTGGCCGGCCCGGATATCCTTAACAATTAAACTCATAATATATTGACCGTCTTCCTGAAGATTCAGCTGACCCAGAGTTTTTTGTCTGGTACCAATAACATTAATATAGATACCCATGGCCGCCAGAATAACCACTGTTATAATACTCATTGAAACCAGCAGTTCAATTAAAGTAAAAGCGTTTTTATTTTCCATATTCTATATTCTAAATTCTCTATTCTAAGGTTTATCGCCAGTCAGTTATTCTGGCCTCAAGGGTGATGGTGTGAGACCGACCCCGTTCAAGCCAATAAACCGTTGAAGTAATTTTTTTTTCGCAATTACTCGAACAATTACCCCCTAAATCATCTCCGTCAGCAATAGTCATCATTCGGCTAAAAACCTGTTGCTGGGCGCAGTGAAGATAGGAGTCTTCATAATCACCGCTGGCTTGGTGACAGAGATAACAATTAGTACAATTATCAATAATTTCAGAGCCGTCAAAAGTAGCTGTGGTTAGTGTATATGAATTAAAGTTAACAATATAATCATCGTTGGTTAGACCGTAGGGCCAGGATTGGTCGGGGTCCAGCCAATTACTATTTCTAACGGCTAAAATAACTTCAATGCCTTCGCGAGCCAAATTGGCGGCCATTACTCTTTCGGCCGACTGGCCGCCCAGACTCAAATGAGCCACCCCCATAGCTAAAATAGCCACCACAGCAGTAACCACAATACTAACCGCAACAATGGTCTCAATTAAACTTTGGGCTTTATTATGTTTAGTAAACATCGATATTCCCCTGAGAATTTAGTTTTATATAAGCATGTAAAGTTTCCTGGGTCTGTTCAAGGATAATTGAACTAGTGCTGCCGCCGGTCAATTCATTGCCGGGCGTTACGTAAATAGTTCCTTGAGGCGAAACAAAAATTATATATGAATGGTCTATTGAACTGGCCTCTACGCCAGTGGTAAAATCAAAGCTCTGAACAACCGTATCGCTCCCATCATCGTACTGGTGACTGGACGGAGCATTGTCATTGATAAAAAGTTTGTAAGAGCTGGTGGTGACATAAACACCATAACCACCATCCGGCCGCGCCGCCGGTGAACCAAATTGCTCGCCGGACAGGGACATCATCTGGGCCTGCTTAATAATCCCGGCCAATTTCTCGGCATCTGATTTAATGTCAATTGAACGGCCGCCGCTTCTCATATTAGCCACCACCATAGAAGCAATAATGCCGGTAATAATAATTACGATAAGCATTTCAATAAGCGTAAAAGCAGATTTTGATTGATAATTGAGCATCCTATTTAATTAGCTTCATTAATTAACTTCGGAAAACCGGAAACCTGACTCCCGATTTTTAGAAGTACCAGTTTATTATTTGCTGACCAAAGAAAAGCGCGATAGCCGTACCAACGGCCAAAAAGGGACCCAGAGGAATCTGACTTTTGAACCCTTTCTTTCCCAGAAACACCAAGAACGAACTGACCAGGGCGCCGATAACGTAAGCTATGAGAAGAGCCACCAGCAGAACCGGCCAATTACCCAGAGCAGCGCCCATAAAAAGACCAATTCGCAAATCGCCCAATCCCAGACCCTTGCCCCGGGTAGCAAAATATTGCAGGGCAAAAAAAGCAACGGCGACTAAAATAGCTATTAAAATTCCAACCAGTGAATAACCAACTGCCCAGTTTAGAATTAAAACCAGGCCGGCGGCTGGCAAAAGCACTGTGTCTTCTATTCTTAAATATTTTATATCGTAAACGAATATAAAAAGCAGGGTGGCTAGAATAATCCAGTCGCGGACCAGCAGCATCAATCTACGAGGTCCAACCTCGTAGATGGTTTCTATGCCAAATATCCGCCAAAAAGCCACCACAAACAATAAACCGGTCGCCAATTCAACTATTGGATACTGCCAGGAAATTTTTTCCTGGCAATGCCGGCACCTTCCTTTAAGAACAATAAAAGAAAGAAGCGGGATATTATCGTACCAGGCAATTGTTTTGCCGCATTTTGGACAAAAAGAACGACCCAGTATTGATTTTTCATGAGCCAGACGATAAATCAGACAATTAAGAAAACTGCCGATTGCCAGGCCAAATATAAAGCTGAAAAAGAGATATAAAAACATATTAATAATAATTTTTCTGTTATAACTTAGCCCTAATTTAGGACAAAGCGCAAAAGACTCAGGACGATAATAACCATTTCCACAAAGGAATGTATTTAACCTTTCTACTTATTTTAGTCCGCACTACTGTTTCTTCGCCTTCATAGTCAGCGGTAATCACCAAAAGATTATTACATTTTAATTCCTGGCTCGCCTTTAGCAACCCTTTGATCTCACGTTTTTTTGTTTCCGGGCTTTCAATATTGTAACAAACTTGAATAATCTGGGACACCTTCAGTTTCTTTTTTAGGACAAAATCTACCTCAACCGAAGAATTTTTCCAATAAAAAACATTCTCTTTCCCGAACCGGCGCAAAAGCTCCCCGGCCACCACGTTCTCGTAAACCCTACCTATATTTGCCGAAAAATTAAAGCCGATAGCCCTAAAAAATCCTTGGTCTATGATATAAACTTTTTTTGGAGAAAGTATCTGAGCTTTTCGAGAATAGGAAAATTTCGGCACAAACATACAAAGGCCGACTAAACCGAGATAAAAAGAAAATCTCTCTACGCTATCCAGACTTAGCTTTAAATAATTTTTGACCCTATTAAACGATTGAAGAGTCGAGATATTGGTGATATACCATTTTGCTAATTGCTCAATCTTCTCTATTTCTTTTATTTTAAATCTCTGGACCACGTCTTTAATTACAATATCGCTAAAATAGGTCTGAAGTAATTTTTCTTTCTCCTTTTCTAAGACAACCTTTGGAAAACCGCCATAATTTATAAATTCGGCTAATTTTTGTTTTATTTTTATTCTTTCTTTCAAAATATCTAATTGATTCGCTAATTTTAGACCCTTGAATTGTAGAAATTCTTTGAAATCTAAAGGGAAAATTTCAATGTCAAGATGCCGGCCAGTCAAAATCGTCCCATATTCTTGACTAAGCAGCTTTGAACTAGAACCGGTAACTATTACTTTTAAATTTTTATTCTCAGAAAAAAATCTAGCTGCCCGCTCCCACCCCTTTATTCTCTGAATCTCGTCCAAAACAATTATCGCTTCCCCTGAAGGACTAATTTCTTCTAAATAGGTTTCATAAATTTTTATAATATCCTTGGCTTCCAATTTTGTCGGCAATCTCGGGTCCTCAAAATTAATAAATAGGGCAGTTTCTTTTTTAATCTTGCCCTTTTTGATCAAATCCATGACCAACAAATAGGTGAGGGCTGATTTTCCCGCCCTTCTTACACCCTTTATTACTAAAATCTGGCCGGTCTTTAGAAGAGAATTAATCTTCTTTAAATATTTTTCCCTAACTTTAAAGTTTGGACTAAAATTACCCCATAAATTCCAGTCAAGCAATATTTCCATCATATTCTCTTTTTTTATAATCATAATTTTATGTTCACAATTATTAAGTCTATCGGTAATTTTTGCTTAAAACTTACCGATAGACTTTGGTATAATTATACATTTTCATCTTAATCCAGCTACAACTATTGTCAATAAAGGGTTGTGGATAACTTTTAATCTTTTCTGGCTAGCACAAGAGCATTAAAACCAAGCTCAAATTTTTCTAGTTTGAGTAAACTAAAGCCTATCTTTTCCAGTATGTTTTTGAGCTGAGGCAGGGAAAAATAATTTATATGTTCGCCAATTTCTTCCCGACTTAAAACCCTTAATTTAAAAGCTAGAAACTCTAAAATTGATTTGGAAACAGGTAAGGGCGTAGTAATGATTAGCCGACCGTTTTTTTTCAAAATGCGGAAACACTCTTCTAAAATAACTTCGGGAAAGGATAGATGCTCTAAGACAGCCAGCATAGTTATATAATCAACGCTGTCCGATGCCAGAGGAATCTGTTTTTCTAATCTTGAATTGATAAATTCTAATTTCTTGCCTGAAAAATTTTCTTTCTTCAAAACGGATTTTTTATCAATGCCAATCCCCTTTTTAACACGAGATTTCAATGTCTTTAATAAAAAAGCGTCCGGGCCGCAGCCGAGGTCGCACAAAACAGAATTTGCCGGAACATATTCCCGAATTTTTTTAACTCGTTGATGTTTTAGAAAATTTTCTAGCCACATATTAACAATTTCACTTCTGAGCTTTGACTAAAATAGCCGACAGAAAGATAGAAATAGGCATTAAGGTAAGAAAGTTTCGTCCGACCGCCATACCATTCAGCACGTATTGGTAAGACGCAGTAAAAAGATAAAGCGTTAGATAACCGGCCAAAACGCCCAGAATAATCAAAAGTAAATAAAAATTATGCTTAACAAAAACTTTTTGTAAATTGAAAAATAAAATTAGAATAAAAATACCCGGCCAAAGATGAAAAGAGTGAAGAAGAAATAAATATTCAAAAAGCTTGGGAAAAATTTCCGGATGAAATCCGCTCCACTCTAGAGCTTCGGCTCCACCAGTAGCATAACCCATGCCCAAGAATTTTTTTAAAATAAACCAGGGTAAAAAGAAAATGGCAAAATATAAAAGATAAACGGCTAATGGCTTTAATCTAAAACCCACCTGGCTAAAACCTTTTTCAACAACCCAACTGACCACCCTCCTGACCAAATAAATCAACAGAACGATTAAAAGAATACCGGCCAGCATTAACCCTTCGTTTTTAACCCAGGTCGTCAGTCCGGCAAAAATTCCGGCCAGAATTAAATTGGATGTACGAGGTTGGACCTCGTACATATATTTGAAGAGAAATATAGCGGCCAGAGTAAAATAAAAAACCAGAGTCAAATCGGCATAAGCCGCAAACCCATGATAAGCCAGCAACGGCAGGGTGGCTAGAAAGACGGTAAAAATCAGCGATATCTTTCGGGAGACGAAAGAACGTAAACTAATATAGACAAAACCAAGTAAAGCCAGAAAATAGACGGCAAAAATTAAATTAATCAAAACATCGTTGATTTCTCCCATCCCCAGATAAGTCCAGGTCATTAATAAAGGAATATGCAGGGGGTAATTCTGACGACTTTCGCCGCCTAAAAACAAAGCTGAATCAGGCGTAAAAGCCTCTTGAGGCTGAATAAAAAACACCTTGGCTTTCCAGCCCCAGGTAGAAAAAGCGTCATAATTAATCACCGGCCGAAGAACAGCCGCTGAAAAAACAAAGACAATCTCAAAAAGAATAATCAGGATTAGAATTATTTCAATGAAAGTTAACCTGGAACGCGGTCTAAAAACGCCTACAGGGTCGGACCCTGTAGGTTTAAGTCTCCGGAAGCCGGGCTTCCGGAGATTCCGGAAATTCTGGAGAAGGACTAGGGCGGCGGCGACTAGAGTTAAACCAATAACAAAAATTCTTAGTGAACCGCCGGCCAATCCCCACCAGAACATTAAATAAGTGGTCAGACCGGCGCCTAAAGCAAAGGATAAAATTAAGAATATAGGGAGTCTCGACTTCTCGGAGAAACCTAGGAGGTCGGACCTTCTGAAGAGGGGGACCCGAAAGGTCCGACCTCGGGGTAAAATTAACCACAAAAAGCCGGCGCCGAGAATGGTCGGAACTAGCAAAGAAAAAATAAGACGAAACAATATCATATTTACCTATTTAACCTTTTTACTGTTTTATTTTTAAAATAAATTTATTAGGACCGAATTCTTTAAAATATTCATAACCTTCGGGTATGCCCCCTAAATCAATATTAAAAGAGGCAATATAGTCAGCTGGCATAGAAGTGACCAGTTCTAAATCAGGATAAAGCCAGTATTTGCTCCAGTTCCAAAAAGTATAGTCAGCCGGCAAAAGATAAATGGTTGCCCCAAAAGGAATTTCGGCCCGGGCGAATTCCAGAAAGTGATAAAAATCGTACCAGCTTTCAGGAAGATAAATACTCTGCATAAACCGGACCATGGCTTGGGTCCGATGTTGAATTATAGATTCGGCTTTAAAATCAACTATATCATCTTTAATCCAGCTGGACTGAATAACCAGCCAGCGCACTGAAGTAATCAACCAGAAAATCAAAAGAAAATAAAGTAAAATCTTATTAAAATTTATTTTGGTCCAGCGACGCCACAGAAAAATTGTGGACAAGATCAAAAGTAAGACAACTATTAAAGAAAGAATTAAATAAAAATAAAAATGGTCGGGCAGACCAGAAAATTGATACTCCGGGATAGCATTGATATAAAAATACTTTTCAATCGGTGGCTGAAAATAACTTTTGAAAAACTCAATCATAAAATCTATATTTAATTAAGATCCGAATGGCTTTAAAACCATCACGCCAGTTGATTTTTTTACCCTGACCGAAAGTCCGGTGGTGATAACTAATCGGCAATTCCAAAATCTGACAGTCGGAACGCAAAATTTTGGCCGTAAGCTCAGCTTCTATTTCAAAACCGTTAGAGATAAGGGAAAAATTATGCAAAATCGCTCGCCGAAAAACCTTGTAACAGGTATAAGGGTCGGTCAGATTGGTCCGGTAAAAAAGCCGAAACAACAAAGCAACTAGACGATTGCCCAAATAATAGAAATAGTAACCGGGGTGGTGGGAAACCAAAAATCTTGAGCCGTAAACAACTTCTGTTTGACCTTCTAAAATGGGCCGAATAAGTTTTGGTAATTCATGGGGGTTGTATTCTAAATCAGCGTCCTGAATGGCAATAATATCTCCTTCAGCTTCGGCAAATCCGCGGCGCAAGGCAAACCCTTTGCCCTGATTCTGGGGCATAAAAATAACTTTATGCTTACCAATCCCTTTTAAAATTTGTCTAGTCCCGTCAGTCGAGCCATCATCAACAACAATTATCTCTCTGTCAACGCCAAAATCAACTGCTTCTACCCGACCAAGCAGTTCTAAAATTGTCTTTTTTTCATTGTAAACTGGGATAATAATGGAAAGTTTCATAAATTAGTCAAAATAGCGCACTTAAGGGTTCAACCCTTAAGTCTTTTTAAGAATCATCGCTGGCTAAATAGACAACTTTAATTCTCTGTTCCGGCAAATGAAAATATTTCACTATATCTTGTTTGCTGGCTTCAGCATCAGTAATAATCTGCTGGGCCCGGCGCAAAGCGCTTCGCAAAACCAAAACAAAAAAGAAATGCTTGAAAAAGTATAAGAATCTGGCTAAAAAATTCTTATGAATAGTAGGGAAGCGCAGTAAAGTCAAGTCATGAACCGTGACCACAAATTTACCTTGATAAAATAAGGGTACATTAAAATGGGGAAAGTGGACCAAATCCAGTCTAAACTGCCGCAATCTAAAAGGTAAAAAAACCTGTTCTTTAAACGAATACCACGAATAATCAGCTAAAACCTTGCGAAAATTAGGATTTTTGGGCCGATACTGGTCAAAATTTTTCCGGCGCAAGAAAATAAAATATTTATTTTCTTTATCAATCTCTTCCAATTCCTCTATTAATTTCTGGGTATAACGGCCGAGACCCTTGCCGCCCGACCCGTAAAAACGGGCATCAATGCCAATGCGCATAATCTCCTTATTGCCAGATGGTTTTTTAATCCGGGGCCGGTATTTATAAAGCTTATACGGCCAACGCAACAAACGCACCAACAGGGCCTTGAATAATCCATAATGTTTGCGCCAATAATAATTTTGGGATTGATAATATAATTTTTTACGTTCTCTATTTTCTATCAAACTTTTTCCACCGAAATGAATTATTTTTATTTTTGGTAAAACCATTATTTTATAACCCAAATCTCGTACTCGCCGGCAAAGATCCCTGTCTTCAAAATACATAAAAAAATTTTTGTCAAAACCTCCAACTTTTTCAAAAATATCTCGCCGAATAGCCAAGGCCGCCCCCGAAACCCAATCGAGACTGG
>CAZMTM010000018.1:0-4801 GCA_964569175.1 uncultured Gammaproteobacteria bacterium
TCTAAACCGTAAATTCTTTTTTTCATTATTCACTTACCTCGCTTTTAAAAAGTGCTGATTATATTTTACCATTTTTTAGCGAATGGTGTCAACCCTTCACCCCAAGATTAGGGTGAAGGGTAAAAAAAGACAGTAGTTATTCAACTACTGTCTTATACAGTGTTTATTCTCCCTCCTTCTCGTCGCGTTTCTTGTATTTTTCTGCTTCGTCAATTCTTTTATCAATATCATCAAGGTCGTCTAGGATATCGTCTTCTTTTTTAGGCATAGGAGATTCGGGTTCTATTGGTGTATCAGAATCTTTCTCTTTTTCTTTTTCATCTGGCATTATATTCCCCTCCTTTGTTCAATGATTCTCTGGAATTTTTTGCCCGGTTTGTCTCGATGGAGTACGGCAATTTCGAATTTGACGTCTGGCTTAATTCGTTTTTCTTTCCCTTTTTTGTTTTTTTTGTCTTCAGTTTTGTTTTCCCGATTCAAGGTAGCGATGATGGCCTTTTTAATCAGTCTAATAGATTCTTTAAAGTTCATTTCCTTGAATTTCTTTTCCTGGGTCAGTTCCTCAATTTTGACTTTGAGTTCTTTGTTTCGACCGACTACGACATAGGGCTGGTCCTTATACTTAAGCACTCCGTTGAAGAGAATAACTACTATTTTGTCATGTTCCGGCTTGCTGTTTACTTCGGCTAAGGCAATTTCTACGCTCCAGGGCGCTGTTTTGTAAAGGGAGATAGAATCAATTTCGTCAAGTTTATCACCCAGCGCTTCAGTCAGAGATTCCACCCTGACGTCCTCACGCGCGTATTCTCCTCCAATGATTATTGCCTGAGAAACAATCATTTTTCTCAGCTTTTTGAATTTTACATACTTGCCGATTGCCCCAAAAGCAATCCGGTCGTAAGCCTCGGCAATTTTGTTGGAATGAGTTGGATTTTCCGTAATCAGCAGAATACCTTCTTTGGTGCTGGCAATTATCAATGGTTTAGCCTGTTTAAGGTCGTCCTCAACCGTTTTTTTCTTATCAGCCAAAAAGTCACTGGCGGGAATAAGATTATTCATGACTATCACCTCCTGCAATTTGCTGCATTTCTTGTTCAGAAAGTTTAGAGATTTTGTCTTCAATGGTGTAAACTACCACGCCTGGACCAGTGTGCTGGTTAGCTCCAGCCGCGTCTTTAAGGGTTTCCAGCGCTATTTTTACTGCTTCATCGCGGGTTAATTCTTGCTGACAAGCCTTTTTTAAACCAACCGTGGTGAAAGGACTGCCTGAGCCGGTTATGTGATAGTCAACTGCCCATTTACTTCCCAAGGGACCGAATGCGTAAATTTTATTCCTTGAAGCCAGGATTGGTATAACCACTAAACCGTTCATAACCAATGGTAGAAATTTACCGATAATCTGACCGAGCAGATTAGCTTTACCCTCAAAACTAAGGGTGGTTTCTTCCATTTTTTCGTAGTACTCTATCTCCAGGTTAAGAAATTTGATAGTTTGCAGTGCTATAGCTGTTACTCCGGATACGGCAATCAGAGAATCTCCACCATTAATCTGAAAAATTTTCTCAAAATGGTCCGAGATAATCTGTATCTCTCCGCACATCCGCATATCACCAGCCATTACTACTCCACCATGGTATTTAAGAGCCAGAATGGTTGTTCCGTGTAGTGCCAGTTTCTTAAGATTACCTGCCTGGATAAAGTTGTCTCTGTATTTCTCTATCTTTGCTTCCAGCCATTTTTGCATAATTTCCACCTCCTCTTTAATTCTGGACCTGCCCGCCTCCGTCAGTTGACGAAGGGTAGGTTGAAATCAAGGCCCGAATTCTATTGAAAAGAACATCTGATTTCTCTCTTGTTATGAGAGGATTCTCTAAAATAATAGCAAGATTTACTTTAAGTGTCAAGTCTCGGTTCTGTGCAATACTTGCGGTTTCGTTTTGATAGTAAATTTTATCCCAGTCGCGCACTATACCAGGTAATTGTCTGGCCACCAGTCCCCTTAAGTAAGCTCGAGTGTCTTCTGGTGGATTCTGAACAAATTTTTCAATTTGTTCGTCAGTAATTAGTTCCTTTATTTTGCCGCTTTTGAGCAGATGAAAATAAAGGCCGCGAGCCGGGTCAATGTCATGATAAAGAACATCAATAATCTGTAATTTAGGATTATTAATGGCAATATCCAATCTTGTTTGCGTCCGATTGATAAGGTATTCTTTGGTTGGCCAATCAAGATAACCAACCAATGACGTTGGGTCTTGGCGAAGTTTTTTCAAAACAAAAGCCCATTTTTCAAGAATCTCTTTTTCTTCATCGGTTGGCTTAACTTGGGCAAAATACCGGGTAGCCTGTTCTAAATACCATTCTTGAATGTCAATTGCTTTTGCTCGTTTGCCATCAATTAATTTGATTAATTTTCGGCAGGCTGGGTCTCGGGAAATTGTTTTGATAGCTTTCACTGGTTTGTCTATAATCGGTTGATTTTTGATAAACCCATCTTCCAGCATTTTCAAAACTATGACCGTGGTTCCAACTCGTAAAAAGAGGCTCCACTGACAAAAATTGGCGTCACCCAAAATTAAATGAAGTCGGGCAAAACGTTTTGCGTCAGCGTGCGGTTCATCGCGAGTGTTAATGATATTTCGATGATCGGTGGTCTGTGATCCACAGATTTCGTTAATAAAATCGGCTCGTTGAGAAATTTGATAAATAGATTTTCTTCGTGCTATTTTGCTTCCCCTCTCAATACCAATTTTACCACCCCCGGCCAGGATTTGTCGGCTGACCAGAAAAGCAATAATTTTGTTTTGCGTTCCCCCAGAGTTTTCCATCAGCCTATCAAAGGTTTTTCTATCCATTAAGTAATTTTCGTGCGAGGCGAAAGAATGTCCTTTGCGGTCAGAGTTGTCTTTAAGAATAACTAATTTTTCACCCAGAATTTCACTGGTTTTTTTGGCGGCCATTTCTAAGATTCGGTTGCCAGCATTATCAGCGGCAATTAAATCTTTGATACTCAGACATTCAGGCGTAGAATATTCCAGGTGTGGATAATCTACATAAATTCTTGCTCCGTTGGGCAAAAAACCACCATGTTCAAGTGTCTTCCCTTTCTGTTCTGTTTGTTTGAGAAGTTCTTTCTCTGCTTCACTATCACAAGCTTCCCAGTCTAGTTTTTTACCATCCTGGGGCAGGTTGAAGAATTGGCGAATCACTCGCAGTAGAATATCGAATTCTTTAACATCAGCTAATATTTTTTCTCGGCGGCCGGGTAGAAAGACAGACCACTCGGTTTCTATACCACAAACTTTTGGAATAGCCATTATTACCTCCTCTTGTAATGAACTACATTTGACTTAATATTATAATTTAAGCGGTTTTTTGTCAAGACCCATTTTTGGGGTCCGACCCGTCAGCTGGCGGATGACGGAAAAAAGAAAAAAGGGGACTTTTGTCCCCTTCTATATTTTTTATTAAATGATTCCTGAATTCTTTTCTTTTTTCAGTTTGCCCTTTTTCTGGCGTATTATTCTCTCTTCAATCAAGCTTTTAACGGATACCGCTGTTTTTCCCGGTCGTAAAATAAATTCCTGTCTTAAGGCATGGATATCTACCAGATGTTTATTTTCATAGAAAAGTTCCTGGATGGATAAAAGTAAATCTTCGGTTGTAATTCCGCGTTCGCCGCCGTTGATTTTTCTGGCGATTGATTTTGATTTAGTCCGGTCAACAACTGATTTTACCATTGCTCCAGAAATAAAGTCAGAAAAATAGAGAATTTCGTGACTGCCGTCCCGGTAGGTTACTTCCATAAATTCCTTTTCTTTATTTTTGGTAAAGATGTAATTGGCGGCTTTGTTAATCATTTCCTGGATAACTTTTTCCGGTTTACGTTTGTTGTATTTTGAATGAAGCGGCACGTCAGGTTTCAGATAAATATTGAAGATTTGTTTGGCTCCGGCTTTATTCGGTCGATTAACTTCCAATTTGAGTTCCAGACGACCTTCACGAATCACGGCCGGGTCAACCATATCCGGTCGGTTGGTAGCGCCAATCACTAAGACCCAGCGCATTTCCTGCATTCCGTCAATCAGAGCGTTAAATTGGGTAACATATTTATCGTTAACATCCGAGGAAATCCCTGAGCCACGGGTGCTCAAGAATGAATCAATCTCATCAAAGAACAAGACTACTGGTGTACCATCCGCGCTCTTTTTTCTCGCTTTTCTAAACAGTTCTCTCAACATGCGTGGGGTTTCGCCGACCCATTTACTGGAAAGTTCAGGTCCGCCAATGTATGAGAAGTATCCTTTGACATCTTTTCGGCCGAATTTTTTAGCTACCAGTTTGGCCATATAATTGGCCAGAGCTTTTCCAATCAGTGTTTTACCGCAGCCAGGTGGGCCAATCAGGATTCCGCCTTTAATTGGCGGACATTTGTGCAGCTCAAATTCTTCTCGATAAACCACTGGCCAGAGAAATTCCTGAGTGATTTTTTCAATTTGTGGTCCTAATCCGCCGATTTGTTCAAAAGTAACATCTGGTGTTTTTTCCAGTTCCAGTTCCTGCAGTTCATCATCCAGAGTTATTTTTTCTAAGATGATTTTAGTTACCGGGTCCCAGCGAACCGTATCGCCAGCCTTGATTCCATCTTTTTTTACCTTTGCGCTCACATTGACGATTATCTTTTCGTCCATTCGTCCTTCTAAAATCGCTCTTGATTCTCCCAGAATTTGTTTAATCCGGCTGATCATTCCTCTCTCCAGTATGTTGCTGGTGCCAATAATATTCATCTTATTATTGAGTATGA
>CAZMTM010000018.1:4811-8605 GCA_964569175.1 uncultured Gammaproteobacteria bacterium
TATGACTTCCTGGCCTGGTTTGAGTGTGCGAATTACTTCCTGGTTGGTAACAATATTAACCATAAATGGCCGACCAGAACTGTCAATAATGGCCGCTTTAGCGCCGGAAACCTTAATAATTGAGCCGAAAGTCAAGGGTGGGGCGGTCAGAGTATCTACTATGGCGCGAAGTTTTTGGACCATTTTAAGCAGTGCAGTAATCATTCCTTGCTGCTCAGTAATTTTTGTTTGAAGACCCCGAATTTTCTGTTCGGCTACGTTAAGTAGACGTTGAGTTTCATCGCTCAGTTCTTTGACAATTTTATGGTGTTTTCTTTTTTCGCTGGTTAGGATTTTCTTCCATTTGGCTTCAATTTTTTTCTCAACTTTCTTTATAATTCCCTGGATAACTTCGACTTCGGTTTGTTCTGATGGATTTATTTTCTGATTATTCTTATCTTTCTCATCTTTTTTCATTTCATTCTCCTCCTTTTTTTAAGTGCTGATTTTAGTTTAAGGTTAGTTCTGTTTTTTGTCAAGTCCCCGGAAAGGGATTTTATCCACAATCTTTATAACAGACAAAATTGACGAAGTAGGGCATCGTTAATTTTACTTCGTCGAGTTTTATTTTCCTCGAGGTCCGACCTTGTAGGTCCTCTTTTCAGAAGGTCGGACCTCTTTGAACTCTTCTTCTGAATCCCGACCAGTTTATTTTTTTTTGAAAACTAGGGCGTAATGATAGGGTCCGGCCGCAAATTCTTTTTCCAGAGTTAAACCGACGGTTTGAGCTATTTTTTTAACTTCTTCCGGCGCCACCCTGCTTTCAATCGGCGGGCCAAATGGAATGGCAATTTTTCTCCAATCGGTAACCAGAACTTTTCCACCCTTTTTTAAAATTCTGACTGCCTCTTTAATCATTGGCTCAGGTTTTTTGGTTTGGAAAAGCACGTTATTAAGCATAACTAAATCAATCAGTTCATCTGGAATTTTAGTGGTTCCGGGGATTTCTAAATCAGCCCAGACAGTTTTGATGTTATTAATACCAAATAGCTGGGCCGTGCTTTCAACACTCTGCAGGGCAGCCTTAACAATATCAACAGCATAAACCAGACCTTTATTACCAACCATCTTTGCTACCTGAAGCGCAAAATAGCCGCGTCGACCGCAGCCAAGGTCAGCCACCTTCATTTTTTCGGCAACACCTACTTTTTCTAATAAGGTTCGGGCGTCAATTAATTCTTTCCCTCCGGGGATTTTAATTGTTGGCATAGTAAAATAATTAAATGATTAGATGATTATTCACGGAGATTGAATCTCCGAAGATTATGGTGGACCCGAGCGGGATCGAACCGCTGACCTCCTCATTGCAAATGAGGTGTTCTACCACTAAACTACGGGCCCGCCAGAATTTACGAGGTCTAACCTCGTAGATTTTTATATCCCGAATAATCCGGCAAAACTATTCATAATATCGTGCCAGATTCCGCTGATAACAAAAAATCCGAGAAAGATAATTACAATTCCCATTAATTTATAAAATAGGCGGCTGCCGCCCTCAAAACCAAGATGTTTTTCCGCCCATTCCACCCGACCCAAATTTCTGAGAAACCATTCAGTTTTCCAGACGAATACAAAACCAACCGCCACAATGCCAATGCCAAGAAAAACGCGAAGCATAATTATATTTGTTATATTTATTATTAAACTGGTGCGCGTGGCAGGGATCGAACCTGCGACATCGACCTTATAAGGATCGCGCTCTACCACTGAGCTACACGCGCCCACATTTTTATTATACAAAGATTATTTTAAAAATCAAGCTTGCTTGTCAATTCTTCATTTAAATGTTAAAATTTGGATATTAGAATTGTATACTAATATGAAATTCAAAAATCACAATATTGTTAGCAGTCAGGAATTACCGGAAGATAAGACCATGGATTTAACCTTGCGGCCAAAAACTATGGCTGAATTTATTGGCCAGGAAAAGATGAAAGCCAATCTGCGAATATTTATTGAGGCAGCCAAACAGCGGAAAGAACCTCTTGACCACGCGCTTTTTCACGGCGGCCCTGGTTTAGGCAAAACTACTATCAGTTATATTATGGCCCGTGAAATGGGAGTAAATATTCGGGTTACTTCCGGCCCGGCTTTAGAAAGAGTGGGTGATTTAGCGGCTATTTTAACCAATCTAGAAAACGGTGATATTCTATTTATAGACGAATGTCATCGTCTCAATAGAGTTATAGAAGAGGTGTTGTATCCGGCTATGGAAGATTATGGGATAGACTTGGTTCTGGGTAAAGGACCGACCGCCCGAACTTTGCGTCTGGATTTACCCCATTTTACTTTAATTGGCGCCACCACCCGGCCAAGTTTTCTTTCTTCGCCCCTGCGGGATCGTTTTGGCGCAACCTATCAATTAAATTTTTATCAAGTTCCGGAGATAAAAGAAATTATCAAACGTTCGGCCAATATTCTGGGCATAGAAATAGAAGAGGAGGCGGCTGAGGAAGTGGCCAGGCGGGCGCGTTTTACCCCGCGGGTAGCCAATCGGTTATTGAAAAGGGTTCGTGATTTTGTCCAGGTCAAGGGTAAAAAAATTATTGTTCCGGAATTAGCCGTTCAGGCGCTTAAGATGTTAGAAATTGACGAAATGGGACTTAATCAAATGGACCGGAAGATTTTAACAACGGTGATTGAGAAATTTTCCGGCGGCCCGGTTGGGGTTAAAACTCTGGCCGTAGCCATTGGTGAAGAATTGGATTCAATTGAGGAAATTTATGAGCCCTATTTAATTCAGCTCGGTTTTTTGCAAAGAACTTCTCGCGGCCGGACGGTTACTGAACGGGCTTATAAACATCTGGGCCGTAAAAAAGGATTGTTATAAAAGGGTTGTTATAAAAGGGTTGTTATAATAAGATGAAAATGATTTCACAAAAAAAGGCAATAATTTTTCTTCTGGTTGTTTTAATTTTTGGTTTTCTCGGCGGGGTAGTGGTCAGCCGGATTTTTATTCCCGAGCAAGTTGGTCGCTGGGGAACTTTTAAGGTTCCGGAAACAGTTGACCAATCCATTAATTATAATTTGTTCTGGCATGTCTGGTCGGTAGTAAAAGACCGCTATGTCAGCCAGCCGGTTGAAGACAAAGATTTATTTTACGGCTCGCTAAAAGGATTGGTTAGCGGTTTAAAGGACCCCTATTCAGCTTTTCTGGAGCCAGAACTGGCCAAGAAATTTGCTGAAGAAATGGCCGGTGATTTTGAGGGTGTCGGTATTGAGATTGGAATTAAAGATAATCGTTTAACAGTAATTGCTCCTTTACCCGATACACCAGCCGCCCGGGCTGGATTAAGAGCTGGTGATAAGATTTTTGCCGTTGATGAACAGGATACTACCGGCATGAGTCTTGATGAAGCAGCCAGTCTTATCCGGGGCAAGAAAGGAACCAAAGTAGTTTTAACCATCTGGCGTAAAGACCAGCCCAAACCAATAGATGTGGAAATAATTCGCGGCCGGATTGATATCAAAACAGTTTCCTGGGAGTTGATGGGTCAAAAAATCGCTTATTTAAAAGTGTCGCATTTTAATAATAATACCTGGAATGATTTCCGAAACATTGCTCGAGTTATCTCTATGGCCAATCCCAACGGATTGATTCTTGATTTGCGGAATAATCCCGGCGGTTATTTAGATACGGCAGTTAATGTAACTGGTTATTGGTTGGGTAAAGAATTGGTGGTAATTGCGCGTGATGCCCAAGATAAAGAAAGAAAGTATAAGAGCCGGGGTGGGGGAGATTTTAAAGATTTGCC
>CAZMTM010000019.1:0-7949 GCA_964569175.1 uncultured Gammaproteobacteria bacterium
GATTTTTGACAAGACTTTTTTATTTTTATCCAAATCTAAACCCAGAATTTGGTCAATCTCCAGAAGAGTGGCCATTTTTTCGCTTGATATCTCTTTGCTTTTTACTAGATTCCAGACAATGGCAACGGCTTTGGGCATATCCAGGTCATCGTTAATAGCTGAAAGGAATTTTTCTTGGTATAATTTTATAGATTTAGTTGGTCGGGGATAATCAGTAATTGTTTGATATAAATTATTTAAAGCATTTTGAGATGCTGTTAAATTTTGCCAGGTGAAAGTCAGCGGCGAGCGGTAGTGAGCAGTTAGGCAGAGGTAGCGGTAAGCCAGAGGATTGAATCCATGGTCAATCAATGTTTGCAGGGTAATAAATCCTCCACCGCTTTTAGCCATTTTTTCTTTTTCTAAAAGCAAAAACTCGCCATGAAGCCAAAAATTGGCCATTGGTTTGCCGGCCGCGACTTCGCTCTGGGCAATTTCATTGGTATGGTGGACCGGAATATGGTCAATTCCGCCGCAGTGAATGTCAAAAGGCTGCCCCAAATATTTGGTTGACATAGAAGAGCATTCAATGTGCCAGCCTGGCCAGCCCTTTCCCCAGGGAGAACTCCACTGCATAATATGTGTTTTTTTGTTTCCGATTGCTTTAAACCACAAAGCAAAATCAGTTGGATTTTTTTTCTCAGAATTAACTTTTATCCGGGCGCCGCTGCGCAGTTGGTCGAGTTTTAAACGGGCTAATTTTCCATAATCGGCCAGTTTTTTGGTATCAAAATAGATAGCGTCAGATGTTTCGTAGGCATAGCCGTTTTTTTCTATCTGACTGACTAGCCTGACCATATCTTTAATGTGTTCGGTTGCTTTGCACCAGATGTTTGGCTCAATAATATTAAGTGCTTTAATGTCAGACTTAAAGGATTTGGTGTAAAATTCAGCAATTTTTTTTATGGATTCAATATTTAGTTCTTTACCCTCACGTTTTAATGCCTGAATCATTTTGTCTTCGCCAGCATCAGCATCAGAAGTAAGATGTCCAACGTCAGTTATGTTCATCACATGCTTTATTTTGTATCCGTTGAGTTTAAGCACCCTCTTGAGGGTGTCTTCAAAGATGTAGGTTCGCAGATTACCGATATGAGCATAGTTATAGACAGTTGGTCCGCAGGTGTATAATCCAACTCGTCCCTTACTCAAGGGGATAAATTTTTGTTTTTTCCTGGTTAGGGTGTTATAGAGCTTTACAGCCATTTTCGTTTTTTAAAATAATAAATCATTGAGAGAAAGGACAGGGCCATTAAGCCAATAATCAGCCAGAAAGAAGATGCGTGATTAACTAACGGCAGGAACCTGATGTTCATACCGAAAATACTGGAGATTAAAGTAATCGGCAGGACAATAACCGAAATAGTGGTTAATATTTTGATAATATCATTAAGCTGGAAAGATATCAAAGAATTATTTGTTTGTTCAATGGCTTCAATAGTTTGATTTAGATTTTCCAGATTTTGCCAGATATCATCAGTCATTTCAATTAATTCTTCAAAATAGATTTTTAATTGGCCGGGCGAAAAGAATAATCCGCTTTTGTTCAGCAGTTTGGAAATAACTGTACGGTGTACTTGCATTATTCGGCGGAAGTTAACAATATTCCTCTTGGCTATCAAGATTTCTTTGACCATTCTTCTCTCATATCCCCGGAAGATGTGTTCTTCAATATTACTGACGTTAAGGTTAATATTGTCTAAAATTGGGCCGCAATAGGAGAGTAGTCGGTTTAAAATTTCATAAAGTAAAACAGCCGGATTACCGGTAAAATACTTTTTTTGTTGTGACTGGCTTATCTGACAGAGGTTGAAGAAATTAATTAAGGGGCTTAGTTCGTTTCGGTGGACAGTAACCAAAAAATTGGAGCCAATGAAAAAATCAACCTCAGTTGAAGTAATCTCTCTGGTTCGCCGATTATATTTTGGAAAAAGCAGGACCATAAAAAGGTATTTGGATGATATATTGAGTTTGGGGCGTTGGGTGGGTGAGACACAATCAGTCAAATGGAGCGGATGGAATTTATGTTTTTCTTCTAAATATTTCATTTCTTCTGAAGAAACCCGCGAGATATTCAACCAGAGAAGATTTTTAGTTTTTATTTGTTGGATAGTTGGTAAATGCATAGAGTCTATAGTTGATGGTTTATTAATTATTACTGTTTTTATCTTACCATATTTATTTAAGGATGCCAACAACTTGTTGAAAATAGAAAAAAAGGTAAAATAAGAGTTAGGTAGAAATAAACTCTTTTTTTGTTTATCATGATATCGGTTAAAAAGAACATATTATTAGCACCTTTGACCACCTTTAAGATTGGCGGACCGGCCAAATATTTCTTTAGGGCTAAAACTATAGATGAATTAATAGAGGCAATTCAGTGGGCCGAGAAGAAGGGCCTTGCTTATTTCATTTTAGGCGGTGGAAGCAATATCTTAATCTCCGACAAGGGTTTTACTGGACTAGCTATCCAGTTTCAAAATTCAGGGGTTGAGATTAAGGGCTTAACCATTATTGTTTCGGCCGGTTTAAGTCTATCTAGATTAATTGAGCTTTCGGTTAAAGCCGGCTTAACCGGATTGGAATGGGCGGCTGGTATTCCCGGGACGGTCGGTGGAGCAGTGCGCGGCAATGCTGGAGCGATGGGGCAGGCTACGGCTGACTATGTGATGAGCATAAAAGTATTAAGGAACGGAGAGGTTATTACACTCAAAAACAAAGAAGTAAATTTTTCTTACCGCCAGAGTGTGTTTCAACAGAATAGGGATGTAATTTTAGAGGCAACCCTGGTTTTAAAGAAGGGCAACCTAGATGAGAGTAAAGAAATAATTGAACAGTGCCTGCATCGGCGCGCGGCTGGACAACCAGCTTATCCAAGCGCTGGCTGTATTTTTAAAAATCCGGGCCAGGTATCAGCCGGCCGATTAATTGAACAATGCGGTTTGAAGGGGTTTCAAATTGGTGGAGCCAGGATTAGTAAGAAACACGCTAATTTTATAGTCAATGTCGACCGGGCCACGGCAGAAAACGTAATTATTTTAATCGGCCTGATTAAGCAAAAAGTCAGGACTAAATTTGACATTGAATTAAATGAAGAAATTAAATACATCGGATTTTAAATATCACTTCCCGTCATTAAAATTTTATATTGCTGCCTTAACGGTACTGATTTTACTATCTTTGTTTTCCTGGTTACCAAGCACTGAAATAGATTTATTCATTGTTGCTGAGCCATTGATTATCAATTTTGAGATAAAATTAGATGCCAGCGTCAGTGGTCTACTTTTTAATTTAGACACCATTGGCGCCAAAGTTATTAATAGTCAAGACAAAGAGGATTGGCCTGGTTACCGGTTTGTTGACAACTTGGCTGACGAAAATGATGAAAAAATAATTATTTTTTTAGACAAAGACTTAAGAGAATTAGTAGATTATAAGATAAAGAAATTGCTGAATGAGCAAAAATGTGTTTTTGAGTTTCATCCTGAGGAATGGGATATAGAGGTTTTGAACAAGAATCTTTTAACCGGGCGAGGGGTAATTAGATTAGCTCTTCAGGAAGAGGTGATTAGAATTTATGATTTGGAAAGCTTAAAGCAAGAGGTAATTTTAAAAAAATTAGAATTTGTTAGAGAAGAGTTGGGGCGGTTGCCCGGCGTCAGGAGCGTTCGCATTGAACCCCGCCCGTGGTTTTATAGACGAATGCCGTTGTTCCCCAATCGAATTCATATATCTTATCAGCCGGCTTAACTTATAGGACTATTTACTCCCGAGGAGACTTTTTATTCTTGACAAGGCTTTTTACTCTTGACAAGATTTTATTAAATATGTAGAATAATATCTAATCCTATATTTTTGGTATAGTTTAATACTATTCTGAATAGACACAGGACAGGCGTCGTAATAATTAAAAAATTTTGTAAATGCCAGACACACAAAAAGTATCTAAAGATTTTATAGAAGTTGAGGGGACGGTTGAAGAGTCGTTGCCTTCAACTACTTTTCGGGTAAAATTAGATAATAATAAAACTATCCTGGCCCATCTTTCCGGGAAGATGCGTATGTATAGAATAAGAATTTTGCCTGGAGATAGAGTCAGAATTCAGATGAGCCCCTATGATTTGACCAAGGGCCGAATTGTTTATCGAAATTAAATTTATGAAGGTACGAGCTTCAGTTAAAAAAATGTGTCGAAATTGTAAAATTGTCCGTCGTAAAAAACGGGTTTATGTGATTTGCCAGAATCCCAAGCACAAACAGAGGCAGGGATAAGATAGGATTAGCAGTAGAATAAGATTAATAAATAATTAAGTTTTATGGCGAGAATAGTTGGTGTTAATTTGCCGCCTAATAAAAGAGTAGAAATAGGTTTAACCTATATTTTTGGCATTGGTCAAAGCCTGTCAAACAAAATTTTAAAAACAGCCGGGATAAATCCGGATAAACGAGTAAAAGATTTGACCGCTCAGGAGACAGATCACCTCAAGACAATCATGGAGAAAGATTATAAAGTAGAGGGGGGCCTGAGAAGAGAAATCAGCGCCAATATTAAACGATTAAAGGATGTTGGCTGTTATCGAGGCGCCAGACATACTAAACATCTACCAGTTAGAGGACAGCAAACCCGAACTAATTCTCGGACTATTCGTGGTAATGTCCGCCGGACTATGGGCAGTGGAAGAAAACCGGTCACCAGAAAAGTTTAATTAGATTTAAATGAAAATGGTAAAAAAAAGAAAAAAAACTAAAGTAGCTAAGATAGTTCCTCGTGGCAAGGCCTATATCAAAGCTACTTATAATAACACGATTGTTACTTTAACAGACTTGTCGGGCAATGTTTTGGCCTGGTCAAGCGCTGGTAAGACTGGTTTCCGTGGCCCCAAAAAAGCAACGCCCTACGCGGCCAGTGTAATTGTTAGAGATGTGTCCGAGCGAGTTAAAGCATATGGACTTAGAGAGGTTCAGGTTTTTGTTAAGGGTGCTGGTCGGGGACGGGAATCGGCTGTTCGGTCTTTGCACGCCAATGGTTTTAGTATTTTATCTATAAAGGATATTACCCCCATACCTCATAATGGTTGTCGGCCGCCGGGGGTGAGAAGAGTTTAATAATTTTTTATGAAAGTTGGACCACGATGTAAAATGTGTCGTCGAGAAGGCAAAAAACTTTTTTTGAAAGGGGAGCGTTGTTATTCAACAAAATGTGCTTTAGTTAAGAAAAAATATCCGCCGGGAGCTCACGGTCCGAAAGGTTATTCTCGGCTTTCAGAATATGGTCTTCAGTTGCGAGAAAAACAGTGTTTAAAAAGGGTTTATGGTATCTTAGAGCGTCAGATCAGGAACTATTTTGCAAAAGCTAAGGAAAAGCCCGGCAATACAGAAACTAATCTCTTAAAATTATTAGAGCTGCGTTTAGATAATGTTGTCTATCGGGCTGGCTTTACGCCTTCACGCCGAAGCGCCCGTCAAATTATTAGCCACGGGAATATACTGGTTAACAGCCAGCGTGTTGATATCCCCTCGTATCAGGTGAAAGTCGGGGATATTATTGGTCTGCGGCAGAAAAAGGCAATTATTGATAAGACAAAGGAGCAGTTGGAATTGAAAAAAAGCGAAGATACACTGCCAGCCTGGCTTAATCTGGATAAAAAAAATATCCAAATTAAGGTTTTGAAAGAGCCAGGCCCTGAAGATTTGCCTAAAGATTTTGAAACAAAACTAATAGTTGAGTTCTATAGTCGATAATTAATCATAATTAAAATAAATATTTATGGAAAACATTTCTTTGCCAGTAAATATCAAATACCAGGCGGATTCAAAAAATAAAAATAAAGGTTCAATTATTATAGAACCCTGTTACCCGGGTTATGGTATTAGTTGGGGTAATACCCTCAGGCGTGTTTTGCTTTCTTCTCTGCCAGGGGCAGCCGTAACAGCCGTGAAAATAAAGGGCGTTAAGTATGAGTTTTCAACTATCCCCAATATCAAAGAAGATGTTTTAGATATTATCTTAAATCTAAAGTTGCTCCGTTTAAAAATTCTTTCAGAAAAGGACGAGTCTATTAAGTTAACCATCAAAGCCCGCGGCGAAAAAGAGGTCAAAGCAGCCGACATTGAGCCCTCAAGCGAAGTAGAAATTATTAATCAGAATTTACTGATTGCCACCCTGACTAATAAAAAAGCTAATTTAGAAATGGAAATCTGGGTTACCAAGGGATACAGCTGGGTACCCTCAGAAGAAAAATCAAGGAAGGGGTTAGACGTGGGAACAATTGTGATGGATTCAATCTTCAGCCCGGTATTAAAAGTGGGAACTAATATTGAGAATGTTCGGGTTGGCAAAAGAACAGATTATGACAAACTTATACTGAATATTGAAACCGATGGCACTATCCTGCCCAAAGAAGCATTTTTGTTGGCCAGTAGAATATTAGCTGACCAATTTATTTTCTTGACTGAAGGCATTGAGCAACTCAAAGAAGCTAAGAAGAAAAAAGTAGGCGCAGCCAAAAAGTCTAAAAAAATTAAGAAAATTAAGAAGGGCAAAAAAATTGTCAAGAAAACGAGCAAAAAGATTAAGGGAAAGATTAAGAATACCAAAAAGGATAAGAAGAAAAAATAAGACAGGTATTAATTATGCGGCACAGAAAAAAAGGGAAAATTTTAGATAGAAAAATAGGGCCGAGAAAGGCACTTTTTCGTGATTTGACCCTTGGTTTAATTTTGTGGGAAAAAATAACGACAACCGAAGCTAAAGCCAAGGCTGTCAGACCGATTATTGAACGTTTAATTTCTTCAGCTAGAGAAAATAATTTGAATAATCGACGTAGAATTAATTCATTTCTACATAATCGTGAGGCTACTAAAAAGATTTTGGAAGAGATTGGCCCGCGATACAAAGAGCGGCCTGGCGGTTATCTAAGGATTATAAAGATTGGCCGGCGAAAAGGAGATGCGGCTAAAATGGCTATCTTGGAGCTGGTGTAATAAAATTAGTATAAACTAGTTTACTAGATTAGTATGGCCAGTAAAAATAAGCGATAAATAAGCGATAAATAAGCGATAAATAAGCGATAAAGATGAAAAAAGTTGAAAGGAAAACTCATACTATTGATGCCAGTGATAGAGTGTTAGGGCGGTTGGCGAGCCAAATTGCCCAGCTTCTTTCTGGAAAAAGAAAAGCCAGCTATGTACCTTATCTTGATTTGGGCGATACGGTTATTGTTAAAAATGCAGGAAAGATTAAGATTACCGGTCGGAAATTAGAACAGAAAAAATATTATCACCATAGCGGATATATAGGTGGATTAAAGACAAAAAAAATGAGCGAAATATTCAGTAAAAATCCAGCCGAAGTTCTTTATCGAGCTATTTATAACATGCTGCCCAAGAATAAATTAAGAAAAGGGATGCTCAAAAGATTAAAAATTCAAAATTAGAGATTAAGATTTGAGTGCGGGTTAAAAGAGACAAGAAATTAAAAGCCCTTTTTGGGCTTGTTTTAATTAATTAGATTTGATAGTATGAAGATAAAAATAGATGCGTTATGTCTTTACTTAAAATTAGAAAATATGGCGACCCTGTTTTGAGGCAGAAATGTAAAGAAGTGAAAAGTTTTACCGGGGAAATAAAAAAACTAGCCGATGATATGCTGGAGACAATGTATCAAGGTAATGGGGTGGGGTTAGCTGCTCCCCAGGTTGGCCGTCAGGAACAAATTATTGTGGTTGACGTAGGTCAGGGACCATTGATGTTGGCTAATCCACGTATTGTTAAGGAATCAAGACAGCATGTTAGTAATGGTGAGGGCTGTTTGAGCTTACCTAATATAATCCTTATAATAAAAAGAGCTAGATGGGTTGAGGTTGAAGCCATGCGGGCGGATTCTGACCAGCTTATTAGAATAAGAGCCG
>CAZMTM010000020.1:0-7891 GCA_964569175.1 uncultured Gammaproteobacteria bacterium
CTACTATCGGGATTAAATTTTTTTGTTCAAGGGGGGTGGGAATTGCCTTTGGTATAACCTCTTTTTTTATCTTATTATTTGGCGAAATTCTACCAAAATCCATAGCTACTACCAGGCCGACCCCAGTATCTCTTTTTGCCGCCGGTCCAATTAAAATAATCGGCTGGGCTCTTTGCCCAATTATTTTTATTTTTGAGAAGATAGCCAAAATAGTCGGCCGACCGGAAAAATATCGCGTCACTGAAGAAGAAATACGAGCCATGGCTGAGATAGGAGTTGAAGACGGAACAATTGAAGAAGACGAGGAAGAAATGATAGAAAAGGCTTTTCGGTTTACTGACATTACGGCTGACGACGTGATGACCCCCAGAACAAAAATGTTTCATTTAAACTCAGAATTAACTCTGGCCGATGCGGTTAAAACAATTCGTCAATCTCCATACAGTCGAATACCAGTATTTAAAAAAAACCCGGAGAATATTACCGGGATTCTCTACACCAAAGACATTCTTAGTTACCCCTTAGAAAAATTAGACAAAATCTACATCCGGGATGTCATTAAAGAACCCTACTTTATCCCAAAGCATAAACCAATTGACGATTTACTTAAAGAATTCCAGCGCCGGGCCGTTCATATTGCTGTTGTTGTTAATAAATACGGTGAAGTAGTTGGGTTAATAACTTTAGAAGATTTAATTGAAGAATTGGTTGGAGAAATAATTGATGAAAAAGATATCAGTCGAATTCTTATCAAGAGAATAACTAAAAACACCATTTTGGTTAACGGAGCTACTGAAATTGGGAAAATTAATGACTTTTTTAATATAGAACTGCCCGGCAAAGAAACTGATACAATCAGCGGATTGATTCTCGACCACCTGGGTCGGATTCCAGCCCGCAATGAAAAACTAAAAATAAACAATTTAGAACTGGAGGTCACCGAAGTAACCAAGAAAACAATTATTAAGGTCAAAATTAGTAAATAGACTTAATTCTTAAATAAAAAACCCGTCAAAAAATAAATTCTGGCGGATTTTTATTATACAAATGCCGAGGGGCAGAATTGAACTGCCGACACGTTGATTTTCAGTCAACTGCTCTACCACTGAGCTACCTCGGCTTATTTTAATAATCCTACAAATGGGCGACCGAGGAATCGGACCTCGGCTCTCTCCGTGTAAGGGAGATGCTCTACCATTAAGCTAGTCGCCCGAAAAGTGGACCGTACCGGGCTCGAACCGGTCACCTTCTGCATGCCATGCAGACGCTCTACCAACTGAGCTAACGGCCCTTAAAAAGTATTTTGGCAATTGTTTCTAATTCTAATTGAATTTTAGTATCGCCATAACTGACTACACAGACTCCTTTATAATTCTTTTTTTTGGTTTTTTTGCCGATAGACCTTGGATCGGGTTTTGTTTTAAAAAAATGGTTTAAAGGAACTTTTGTTATTTTTGACCAAAATTTCTGAAGTTTATCTATATTTTGATCGGCTCGATAACCCATTCGACAACGTAATCTATCATGATCTATATCATAGCACTCTCTTAATAAGTTAAGATAAAATTTTATAAGCTCAGGATCAGAACTTCCCAATTGAAGTCCGCTATGACTCTTCCACTTAGCTCCTTCGCAATAATAAAGAATTGCAAGCAACATTTTCTGTATATCTCTATCCACCTTCTTTATTAAATACTGATTTCTTTCCTGTAAATTCTTTAAAAAAATTTCTCTTTTAACCTTAATAACTGCCAAAGCAATTGTTCTGGCTTTATTTAAATTAAATTTACCATACTCTTTAATTCTTCTTTGGAAACCTAATGGCAATGGGATATCCTTGCACCAATAAGATAGTGTACTTTTAGGAATATGTCGGTTGACTATTTTTTGAATCTCTGAATAAGTTTTACCCCTCTTCCTTAATTGTTTAACCCTATTTATTAATGATTTCTTGTATCTCATGTTATGATTGTACCATAGAACTTATCAATGTGCAAATTGAAACTGCGCAAAAAATAAAGTGCGGACGAGAGGATTTGAACCTCCACGGGCTATAAACCCACTAGCTCCTCAAGCTAGCCTGTCTACCAAGTTCCAGCACGTCCGCCCAAATTAATTTGACAAAGAAAAAACCTTCTCTATTTTTCTAATTACCTCTCATTATTTTATCTCTCTCAGCTTCTTCTTATAACTCCGTAAATAATACAACTTGGCGCGTTTAACCTTATATTGTTTAAGTATTTCTATCTTAGAAATACTTGGCGAATGTAAAGGATAAATTTTTTCTACACCAATACCAGCCGTAGCGATTTTACGAACCGTAAAAGTGGCACCAGGCGTGTTGCCGCCTCGTCGGGCTAGAACCATGCCTTCAAAAACCTGAATTCGTTCCTTCGGTTTACCTTTAGTATCTAATTCTCTGATTCTTTGATGAACCTTAATCAACATCCCTGGCTTAATAGCAGGAATTTCTTTTTTTTCTTCTTTTTTTTCTTCAGTCATAATTTTTTTGAGGGTCCGATTTTAAATTTATTAATTAGTCGGACCCTTAATAGTTTATTTCTGGGTCTCCTCTAAAATAATTTTCTTGACCTTTTGAACAGTTTCGTCTAATTTTCCCTCTTCATTGACTACTTTATAATCAAAAGGAGGAGGGTTGTCCATTTCTTTCCTGGCGGCAATTAAACGACTTTGAATGACCTCGTCTGAATCCTGACCGCGCTTACGTAATCTTTTTTCTAGAATTTCAATTGAAGGAATGGTAATCAAGATTACCACTGCCTCAGGAATCTGCTTCTTATAAGTTCTGACTCCCTGACAATCAATGCGTAAAATAACTGGTTTATCGCCCCTGAGGGCTTTCTCAACTGCCTGCTTGCTATTACCATAAAAATTACCGTAAACTTCAGCCCATTCCAAAAATTCACCCTGCTCTACCATCTTTTTAAATTTCTCTTTGGCAACAAAACAATAGGGATAACCCTCTCGCTCGCCCGGACGCATTGGTCGGGTGGTAGTAGTAATCACCCAGTTAAAGGCTAATTTCTCCTCTTTAAGACCCTCTATTACTGAATCCTTCCCACTGCCAGTAGACGGCAGCCCTGAAATAATGAACAACTTAGACATATTTGCCTCCTATTTTATTTAAAAAATTACTTAATTTTATTGGTAACTCACTTCTGAATTTTTGCCGCTGGCCGCTGATGTTATAAAAACTTAAATAACTAGCGTGAAGAAATATTCGCGATAACGGTTCAACTACTGATTTTTTGAACTCTCTGGTTGAATATTTCTGGTCGCCGACAATCGGACAGCCAATAGCTTTAAGATGAATTCTAATTTGATTTGTTCGACCGGTTAATGGTTTTACTTTGAGAAGACTGAACTGGGCTAATGTTTCAATAATTTCATATTCAGTCATTGCCTGCTTCTCTAATTTAATCTTTCTTTTATTCTTTACGGCCACCAGTTTTCCTTTTCTGGTCCAACCAATTGGTAAATTGATTGTGCCCTTTTTCTCGACCGGTTTACCAAAAACTAAAGCCAGATACTCTTTTTTAACCCGATTATTTTTAAATTGCTCAATTAAATGTTTAAAAGCTTTTTCTGTTTTGGCAATAACCATTAAACCAGAAACATTTCTATCTAAGCGGTGGACGATACCCGGCCGTTCTTTTGGACCTATCTTTTTTATCTCTGGATAATACTTCAACAACCAATCAATCAGAGTATTCTCTTTTTGATATTTAGTTGGGTGGACCAGCATTCCAGCTGGTTTTTCAATAACCAAAAAATCCTTATCTTTATAGATTATATTGGGTTTTGGCAAAATGTCAATACTCATAGCACCTATTTTAGCAAGAACCAAGTAAATTTAAAAGGGGAAAGCTTTGCTTTCCCCTTATATTGAATTTATTTTTTCTTAGCAAGTTCGGTCTTATCGGGTGTATTAGTTTTATCTGTAAATTCCATCCCATTAAAGTATATTTTACCATGAATGACAGGAATGATAATTGTCCTTACTTGCCTGGTACTGTTAGTTCGGTCGATAATTGTAATGGCAAATCCCCTCTGCCAGTTGGCTTTATTCCCGTCTACGCCCGGAATTTGATATTGAGCAAAACAACCTATCTCATTCCACTCACGCGTTCCCATCTCGTCAGTTTTGCAATACTTACCTAAACGATGAGTATGAGCGCTATCGCCAGAAATACCTTTTGCTTCAAGTTCAGCTTTAGCGGTGTCTCCACTATGTTTTCGGACGTAATCACCGTGGATAGTCAAATGCTCGTATTCTTTTCTTCCGCCACGACTAGGAATAAAACGAATATTCAATTCAGACAGATTTAACAGTTGTGGTATAGTTAGGGCCGGCTCGTCATAAAAAACAGCTGCTTTTTCTAAAAGATATGCCTTCAGTCGTCTTTCATGGTTGCCTTCCTCGTAATCAATATAAGTATTCGGAATCGCTTCACGAATCTGCCGCAACATTTTTATGGCTTTAACCCTATTTCTTCTCGAAGAAGCCTGGATTCGCGGGATTCTCGCATCTTTGAACTTACTCAATTCTGGAAAATCCATAAAATCACCGACTATATGCAATCTCCTGGGCTGAAGCCGTCTCAACAGATTCAATAAAGCCAAGAATGACTTTTTGTGAGTAAATGGCATATGCATACAGCCAACTTTGATTTCAATCCAATGCCGCTTACTCTGAGGAATGGCCGGGTCAAAGAAAATAAACTTTTTGCGTCCCCTTTTCTGAACAATAGTCCCGTCCAAACGAATGGGCGTAACAATAAAATGATGTCCGTTTTCATGAAACCAACCGATTAGAAAGCCCTGTTCAGAATAAGGTGATGAACGTCTCCTGAAAGGCTCTTTAACATTATCGCCACAAAAACCGCCAATCTCATACCAGGCCATCTGCCCTCGGTAGTCAGTTCTGAAATGAGCGCCAATATGGTGTGAGATAGAACTACAACCGCTGATACCTCTCTCTTTTAATTCTGCCTTAGCGGAAGCCACTGATTCCTGACGAATATGTTTTCCGTGCGTAAATTGAAATTTACCCAGCCTTATCTTCCCTTCGGGGACATACTCTATCTTCAGGTCACTCAGATTTAAAACTCCCAATATCTCTGTCTCAAAATTAAGTCCTTGTTTCTCGCACCAGAGACGAAGATTCTTCTCGCAGGAGCCCTCTAAATAGAATATTTCCGCTTCAGGCGCAGCCTTGCGAATTCTTACCAGGATTGCCTCGCGAAATTCAATTAACCCTTTCTTTAAAAAAGTTATTTCGTCGTCCATCTTATCACCTTTCAAAGTGCGTAAAGAACGTTTCGAGTGAAAAAGACTACCCGTCAGATAAATCTTAGCCGGTTTAAAAACCTGCACGAATTCAATCCACTTTTCGAAATACTTCTTAATCGTCAGAGGCCAATGAAAACATCCAGCTGCTACTACTTTTACATACCTCTTCTTCATTATTTTCACCCCCTTCTCTGAAGATACAGCCTTTTTTGGGCTTTTATTCTTTTTCTGTTCCACTCTCAACACCTCCTTGTTTTAAAGAACTTTGATTAGTTCTTATCTAAATTATAAAACAAAAAAGAAATCTTGTCAACACCCACACAATATATCCAGGAGACAATGATTACTTTTGGTAATTTATATCTACAAAGCTAAATTAAATGTTTTCTCAAAAACTTTATCGCCCCTTTCCTTTCTTTTATTTTTCCACTAAGCTGCTCCTCGCGTAAAATATTTAACAACTGGCCAATTTTTGGCCCCGGTTTTAACTTAAATTTTTTCATAATTTCATGGCCATCTAAAATTGGTCTGGGTAATTCTTTCTTGGTTGTACTTAATTGTTCAAGTTCTTTAATTCGAGCCAGCATCTGTTCAAACTCTGTAAAATCCGATTGACCAGTTTCTGGAACGGTAGCTGATATATCAACGAAAGATAATTTTAGTAAATCCTGGCCAGGATTCCGGGGATTAAAAAAATATTTTTCAATAGTTCCGGGCCTCATCTTGGAAATATCTCCCTGAACCAAAAGCATATGATGTCCAATCAGCCAAACAACTTTTTCCAAATTAACCCCAAAATCCTCAGGACTGGATAACTTTAAACGCCGACAAATCTTCTTAGCTATTTCTGCCCCGACTGTGTCATGCTCATTAAAACGGATTCGGTCGGTATTGTCTTTCTCCGGCGTTTTAATAGTGTAGGGTTTACCCAAATCATGGAACAGGGTGGCCAAAATCAATTCTGTGGAAAGTTTTCTAGTGCCGAATTGTTTTTTGAAAGAATCTGAAGTTAATTTTTCCAAAGCCAATCTGGTGTGTATCCAAACATCACCCTCTGAATGCCAATTCTTGGGTTGAGGACAACCTTTCATTTTTAAAAGTTCGGGCATGATTTCTTTGAAAGCCCCGCTTTTGTCATATAAATCAAAAGCTTTAGCTGGACTGCAATAAAGAGACTTTAAGAATTCTCTGGCAATAATTTCATAAGGCACTACTCGCGTTTCCATTACTTCTTGTTCAACTATCCGCCCGCTGGGGACTAACTCTACTTTCCTGATTATCTCATTAAGACAGCTAATTTTGTTTTTAATGACCCGCCATGTTTTTTCCTCAATTTGAAAATCCAACTGACAGGCAAACCTAATCCCCCGCAGCATTCTCGAATAGTCTTCTTTGAATCTTTTTTCCGGCCTACCAACCGCTCTGATTATTTTTCTCTCTAAATCTTCAAGCCCGCCGAATAAATCAATAATCCGCCATTTACCTCGCACCTTTTCTAATTTAACGGCCAGGGCATTAATGGTAAAATCCCGCCGGGCCAGATCTTCTTTAACCGGTAAATTAGGGTCACTCTGAACCTCAACATCTCGATAACCGCCGGTACCAAAAGCAAAATCCTTGCGCGGTAAAGCAATTTCCAGAGGTTTATGCCTGTCGCCCCCTTTTGGTACAAATTTAAACACACCAAATGTCTGGCCGACTAATTTTACAATGCCGTGAGCAGCCAAGAATTCTTCTAAATTTTTGGCATCAACTTTGCGGACTATAAAATCATAGTCCTTGGTTGGTCTGTCTAGAAGTAAATCACGGACTGCTCCGCCGACCAGATAAACTTCTGATTTTGGAAATTCTTTTCGGAATTCCTTGAGAAAAGAGAATTGCTTCTCTCTCTCCAAAAATCCTAAATCTAAATCATTATTACTTTTTTTCTCTAATGGCATATTAATATTATACTCTTTTTCTGACAACATACGAATTATTTAACGCGTCAATTTTTTATGCCAAAAAATCATTACTATCCGGCGATAAGATTTACTGCCCTTTTTACCGAACGTCCAGTGATGACGAATAGGTTTTCTTTGGTAAAAGCTATTACTAATAGCCCGGTGATTACAGATATAGAATCCGATATGTTTATGAATCCCTCTCTCATCTTTTCTTTTTTCCCAGACTAAAATTGCTCCTTGACGCGGTTTTTTTATCTCAAACCAACCCGATTGTTTCATGTCTTTCAAAGCGCTCTTGACCGTCAGGTGGGGCTCTTTTATCAAACCAAAATTTCTTAAAATTGAAGAAACAAAAAAGGCGCAGGAAAGTTTACCTCCTTCTACTGCGTCTTTTCTCTTTTTACCAAGATAAATATAGAAATTACGAAAAAGCTTGGTGCCTACACTATTACTAATCATCTTTAAGTAGGAATTTCGCCAATCAATAGTTATTTTAGGAGACGATATTTTTGTCACTTAAATTATGAATTATAAGTTATAATTTCCCGGTAACTTTTTTTTTGGAATAATAATCCAAGATTAAATTTAACATTTGTTCTACCATCTCAGCTTTATTAGACCCTCTGGACAAT
>CAZMTM010000021.1:0-7834 GCA_964569175.1 uncultured Gammaproteobacteria bacterium
ATTTTCTTTCCTTCATTTCTGTCTCAGTAACCGCGCCAACTTTAATAACCGCTACTCCACCGGACAGTTTGGCCAACCTTTCCCGCAGTTTTTCTTTATCAAAATCAGAAGTAGCTAATTCTAGTTCCCTTTTAATACTGGCAATTCTGTTTTTGATTGCCTCTGGTTTACCCTTCCCCTCAACGATAGTACTGTTATCTTTGGTAGAAATAACGCGCCGAGCCTGACCCAGATCATTCAGGGTGGTATTTTCTAATTTTAAACCCACTTCTTCAGAAATAACCTTGCCGCCGGTTAAGACAGCAATATCCTGAAGCATTTCTTTTTTACGATCGCCGAATCCCGGGGACTTAATAGCCAGAACACTAAAAGCGCCTCTTAATTTATTAACCACAAAAGTAGCCAGGGCCTCGCCCTCAATTTCGTCGGCCAGAACCACTAAATCCTTTTTCCCAACCTGAGCCATTTTTTCCATTAGGGGCAGAATGTCACTTAAAGCTGAAATTTTCCGGTCGGTAATTAAAATATAAGGGTCCTTGTATTCCGCAGCCATTTTTTCTGCATTGGTAATCATATAAGGTGAAATATAACCGCGGTCAAACTGCATTCCTTCGGTCACCTCCAACTCCAGACCAAATGATTGAGATTCCTCAACGGTAATCACCCCGTCCTTGCCAACTTTTTCCATGGCCTCGGCAATAATTTCGCCAATTTCTGAACTATTGGCTGAAATTGAAGCCACCTGTTTGGTCTCTTCTCTGGTGGATACTGGTTTGGCAATTTTTTCTTTTAATTCCTTAACTACTGCCGCCACCCCCTGGTCAATACCTTTCTTAATCAATAATGGATTAGCTCCAGCGGCCACATTTTTGAGTCCGGCGGCAATAATACCCTGGGTTAAAATAACGGCCGTAGTGGTGCCGTCACCAGCCACATCATTAGTTTTAGAAGCTACCTCTTGAAGCAGCTGAGCGCCGACATTCTCGTATTTATCTTCCAGTTCAATTTCTTTGGCCACGGTCACGCCGTCATTAGTAACGGTCGGTGAACCAAAACCTTTGTCCAGAATCACGCTGCGACCAATCGGGCCCAGAGTTACCTTAACTGCCGCAGCCAATTTATCAACTCCACGCTTTAAGGCAGCGCGCGCTTTTTCATCAAATAAAATTTGTTTAGCCATAATTCTTTATTTCAATGTTTACTTATTCAATATTTGTTTACTTATCCAATATTTATTTAATTACGGCTACCACCTTGTCATATTCAACTACCAAAAACTCTTCATTGTCAACTTTATACTCGTCAGAGCCGTATTTTTCAAATAAAATTTTATCACCGACCTTTAAATCAATAACTTCCCGCTGACCGTTCTCCAGCATTTTACCCGGACCAATAGCAATTACCTCTCCCCTGATGGGTTTTTCCTTGTCAGCAGTATCGGGCAAAATAATGCCAGCTTTAGTCATTTCATTCTCAGCAATCGGTTTAACTATTAATCGACTGCCCAATGGTTTAAGCTTAAGCTTTGACATAAATCTTAAAAATTAGAAATTAAATATTTAATTGACCTTTTAGCACTCTCGGTGTCTTAGTGCTAATATATACAAATTAAAAAATTTGTCAAGTGTGGAAAAGTAGCTGCGTAAAAGACTACATCACTTAAGACAATATCTCTATTTGACAAAAACATATATTTATGTTATCTTCTTTATAAGAGTAAGAACAATTCCTTACAACAAGGAGGGAAAATGGCAAACATAAAACAGTATCAAAGAAGAGCGATTGAATCACTTTTGCAAAGTCTTTTACTTTCAGAACAATTTAAAATCAGGTGGCCGAAGGATATTGACCAGGACAAATGCCGTTTCTTTTATCACAATCAAGAAGTTTACTTCCTTGGTATTAGCACCGGTGTAGGCACCTGTTCTGATATACATGACCTTAACGTGGCTGTTTTTGGTAACTTCGGCGAAAAGCCCGAACCGCGTTGTCCGGCCAGGCAAGGACTTTCTGACTGCGACTTTGCCGTACTGGTACGTAAACCAACCCTGAACGACCCAGAGGAATGGAATAATCCAAAATTTCCTCAATTAGTAATAGAACTTCTTTTTGTCCCTGAATGGAGCAGTAAGAATACTAATTTTAAAAAACTGGTCTCTTATAACAATATGAAAACTATTTATTCCCACCTGGCCTAAGACAACATCTTGAATAACATAAAAGGGCTCTAAAACAGAGCCCTTATTTTTTATACAATTTACCTGAGGACAAAAAACGTGCCAGATAAAATAAGTAAGATACCAAACAACCTGATTAGAGTCATCCGTTCGCCCAGAAAAATCACGGCCAAGATTAAAGTAATAATTAAAGGAATGGCTGTTTTAAGCGAACTGGCTATCTGAAGCTCCATTCCCAAAGAATAAACCCGAAAGGTAAGATAAGCGGCAATAGCCGTCAGAACTCCGGAACAGATCAGAGCCAAAGGGCCAATCCAGCCATCACCGTGAAAATTAATCTTTGGTCCGCCAACCATAAAAAGCAAGATACTAAAAATCAAGAAAATAACCAAGTTCTTAATCCAGACAGCAAAGATTGAATTCGCCTTTAAGGGATCCATTCTAATCATGGCAAAACGGTGCAAAAACGCGGTTATTCCGATACAAACAGCGGCTAAAATGACATAAAAAATGAGCTTCATGATTTTCTCCGCGATTGAATAGCTTTTTCTTTGGCTTTTAATAAATCAGCTCCAGTACTGGCAGAGGTCAGGCCAAAATGCATAGCCAGAATAACATTAGTATAACTTTTCTCAACCTTTCCGTTTCCATCTCTGGTTACTTCAATATCTGCCTCATTTATCAAAACAATTTTTAACTCTGGTTTAAAGTACCTGACTATCCGGGCCTGGGAAAAATCTGCCAGACCACCCCTTGAAGTCGGGTTCCACCAAATATGAATTTCATCAGCCCAGAGAATATCTTGAGTTTCGTGTTCTTCAACAATTCGCAAACCAATTTCATCGTTCTGGTTTGTGTCCCGGTAGGGCAAATGGACTAAATATCCCCGACCTTCCAGTCCTTTAACATACTTATTAATTTTCTTTTCTTCTCCGTCACTTCGGTTGCGCACCGGACAAATAATATAAACCTTTCTTTTGTCCACTATTCCTCCTTTTTAAAATGACTGTATACAGTTTAATCAATTTTTAAAAAAAAGTCAAGTAGTGACTTGACATTAATCTACCCCCGGTGTATTATAACAACGGTTCTTATAACAGTTCTTATAAAGGAGGTTTAAATGTTGAGTAAAACAAAATCCGCCTCTGGCGGACGAAAAAGTTTTGAACGGCAAGCAAAAGAAATATTAAAAACTCTGACCAAACTCAAGAAGCGCAATTTTCATCGTCCGTTTGTGATTGAGATTACCGGAACGCCTGATTCCGGAAAAACTTCAGTCATTAATACCCTGACCCGCTTTTTCAAAAAAGCTGGCTGGCGAGTTCTTAATCCAACCGAGGGAGCAGAAATTACCAAGAAGGTACCCCGAACTACTCATTTATATAACATTCGCACCGGCATTTACGCTCTGTCTGAGCTGCTGGACAACATTTATAGTCTTGATTTTGATTTAATTATTTTTGACCGAGCGATTTATGACGCTTTTTGCTGGCAGGAATACTGGTTGAAAAAAAGAGAGAGCTCAATGGTTTTGGCCTACGCTAATCAAAAATTTTTTACCCAACCAGGAATCCTAGAAAAGATTGATATTTGTTTCTTTGTTATCTGTCAGGCCGAAGAAGCTATGCGGCGCGAATCCGAATGGTCTCTAACAGAAAAACAGGGTGAGACCACCAACCCTGAATCAATTAAAAATCTGATTAATATCTGGCAATACTGCCATTGGTTCTTCGCTAAAACCGGCAATCCAGCTGTCTTATTAGACACCACTAAGTTATCACCAAAAAAAATGGGTGAATTCATACTTGTCAATACAATCAAAGCTATGAAAAAGCGTATTCGTAAATTAAAGTCCGTCAGTTGACGGACTTTTTAAATACTCTAAAAATTCCGACCAGGAAGAAACCGCTTTAATATTTTTTAATTTAAAAATATCTTTAATATTATACGGGTCGTAAAAATACTTCTGAGGTACACCTGTTAATTTTCTTAAAACCGAAACTTTATCATCAATATAAATTTGTATTTTAAGCTGGCGGCAGATAATATCTTTGTCATAATCCCGCCTGACAAACAAAATTTTTGACTCATCAAAAAAGCCGGGAATATTTCTGGCCAGCCATTCTAAAACGCCTGGACGGAATTTAGGCTGGCGCCTGGAGATTATAAACATTTCATAACCAGATTCTCTGAACTGTTCTAATACTCGGAACGCGCCCTGAGCAACCAAACCGCTGGCTGTCCCCGGACCGTAAATATGCCTTTGCAGCTGACGGTAATAATCCGGACCAATAATTTTTTTTAAACGGCCGGCCAGTATCTGGTCTGGTTTAATATCAAAACCGAAATCCCTGGCTTTTTGAATTTTATTCTGGGTATGGTCAATAATTACTCCGTCAAAATCAAAACCTATTTTTAGGGGCTTGACACTTTTCTTCATATCCTCTATTATAACATTAATTCTGTTCTTTGAAAGGAGGAATAATGAAACAAATCCGTTATAAAAGCAACATGGAAGCCATCCCTTTTCAAGAGTTTTTAAAACGAACCGGCTTCTCTCCTGATAGTTTTGGTTTTCGCAATTGTGAAGGAATCAGTTATATTGTAGCGCCAACTGACTTAAAAAGGATATTAATGGTTAACGTTATGCCACTGAATTACCTGCACGGACTTTTATCAAAAATCGGCACCTTGGGCGATCCCGATAATAAAGTTTACGCTCAAGCCAAGATAGAAATGGCCTGTATTGACCCAAATTCTCTTTCTCTGGGACAAAAATTTGTTTACCGAAAAAATTACACAGCCATTCTGGAAAATTTTCGCAACCTGTTTACAGAATTTACCGCACCGCGAGGCATCTCTAAGTTAACCCCCTATTTAATCGTCGGCAAAAACATTAACGACCACATCGTTCTGGCTCATTACCTTCCGCCAATGGTTGAAATCCATGGCAATAATTCAGTCCTGTTGGACGGCGTTCACCGAAACTTTATTGCCAAACAAAGCGGCAACAATCCGGAAACTATTATCATCAGGGGGGTAAAAGTACCATTTCCTTGCACGCCTAAACCGTGGAGTGAAATAAAAGTGGTGGATAAAAAACCAGAAAATCTTGAAGACCGCTATTTTGATTTGAAAAAAGAACTTTTCCGGGATTTAAAAGCGATTGGCATTGATGGATAATTTTAAAAAATAGTCCCCGAACACGGGGACTATTTAAATTATATAAAATTTCAGTTATTTTTTATTTTTTTTCTTAAATCTCTCCACCCGAATTAATCCCGAACAGGGAACAATTTTAATCCCCTTCTTAACCAACTCATCTAAAAACAAATTTAGACCGACCGAATCTGAAGCCATATGCCCGGCAACAACTACATTAATATGCGCTTTTTCCGCCTGCTTACGATGTTTCTCGCTCATATGCATAGCTACCACTGTTCCCACTCCAGCTTGAGCCATATGCTGATAAATTTTAGGCGCTCCTTCAGTACCTCCGGTAATTTCCGTCAAAGCAATCTTGCCGCATTGATTTTCCGGTTTGCCGGCAAAAAGACATGGGCCGGCGCCAATCTTTATTGCTTCTCTATATTCCGGAATTAATTTAAGCAGACCCAGTAAATCTTCCACATACTCGGGTTTCTTCTTAACGATCAGTTTTTGCAAAAAATTAGCTACCAAATTATCAGCTGGTGTATGAACGTTCATAAAACCAATACCTAATAATTTAGCCGTGTCAACTGCCCGATTATGATTAATCGGCGAGATAGAACGACTGACTTCTTCCATTCTTGACTTAATTAAGCTTTCAGCAATATTTATCGGCACGCCATACAAATTCAAAACATCGGCCTGAAGATGCATTACATTATCTAATCCAGCCAAGGCTTTGCCCTCTGGATGGTGGGCGAGCGCTAAGTCAATATCTCCCAAACGGTCGGCCAAAAGGAGCTCGCTCCCTTCTATATCAATACCGACCAATATCTTTTTGATTGGCTTCTTGATTTCAACTAAAATTCGACTGTCGGAAAATGGATTGGTTAATCTTTCTTTGTCAAACTCTTGCTTCTCTTCCTGACTCATTTTCTCATACTTTTTTTTAATTCGGGTCAGCATTTTCTTAACCCGAGCCGGGCCACGCAAATCAGCCTCAATTCCCATTTTAATGGCTAAATTGTAAATTTGTTCTTGTGTCATAAACATATAAATTAATATTTTAATTTTTGATTCTAATTAAAAAAATAAACCTCATTTCTATTATATGCGAAATGAGATATTTGTCGAGTCCGTATGGTCTACAGTTATCTCTATATTTCTAAATCTTTTCAATAATCTGGCGAATTCTTTCGGCCTCTTTCTCCACTATCCCTCCCTCATATTCTCCACTATGAGCTGTTGTGCCCTGATAAACAGGCGCCTTTTGGTCAAGGTGCAAATTAAATGAATTCCCTTCGATATAAACATGAAAACGGGGATAATGATAGCCCCGCAAACGACGAACATAACTAACCTGACCAGTCCGGTCTCTAATCTCGGCATAGCCGCAACGCTTAATTAAGTGCTCCGGGCTGATAGAAATATCACTTTTAACCTTGACGCGCATAAAAAATTTTTAATTTTCTTACACTTTTGCTTCTTTTAACGCCTGACTACAAGAACATTTCCGCACCTCGGGCATATTCTTGAGCATTTCTAAAATGACCTTTTTAACCTTCTCATTATTCTGTTGAAAAATTTTAAGCACGGCCTGGGCATCAACCGGCTTAACATCTTTACGTCCCTCCAATCCAGCGTCATAATCGGTAACTAAAGCAATGCCAACAAAGAACATTTCTAATGCTCTGGCCAGGACTACTTCGGGATACTGAGTCATACCAATAATATCTCCTCCAAGACGCGAAAACCATTTAGATTCAGCCCGGGTGGAAAACCGCGGGCCTTCAATCACCACCATAGTGCCGGTTTTATGAACCGGCGCTTTTACTTTTTGACAGCATTTAACCGCCAATTTACGTAATTCCGGACAATAGGGCCGGGCCATGGAAATATGAACTACTTGCGGACCGTTATAAAAAGTATCAGCTCGATTTCCGGTTCGGTCAATAAACTGGTCCGGGATAACAAAATCACCCGGCTTAATCCTGGTTTTGAGAGAACCAACAGCGCAAGGGGCAATAACTCGCTCACAGCCCAGTTTTTTCAAAGCATACAAATTAGCCCGGTAAGGCACTTGATGCGGCGGGAATTGATGTTTTTTGCCGTGCCGCGCTAAAAAAGCAATTTTCTGACCGGCGTATTCAGAGATTAAAATTTTATCGCTCGGTTTGCCATAAGGCGTAGATACGCTAATTTCTTTACCCTTAAGAAATTCGTAAAATCCCGAACCTCCTAAAACCCCGATTTTTGCTTTTGACATAAAATATAATGTCTAATTAATGTAATATCTAACTTTAGTATTTAACCAATGAGGTTATCCTATAACCCTTTAATTTTTTTCTTCCCTTTAACTCTTTTAGTTCAATAAAAAAAGAAATACCAATGATTTTGCCGCCCAACTTTTTAACTATATCCACGGCCGCTCTCATAGTTCCGCCAGTGGCCAGAAGGTCATCAATTAACAAGACTCGCTGGCCGGGACTGATTGCGTCACGATGCAT
>CAZMTM010000022.1:0-7694 GCA_964569175.1 uncultured Gammaproteobacteria bacterium
TATAATTCGCATCTGCTGCACACCCCTTTATTGACTTAACTATTAAATCAGTTAACTGCCACTGAATCTGGTGAAGTTCGTTTTTGGGATGAGACCAGAGAGGATAAGGAATATTATTTTCCAAGCCATTTACCTCAGTTGACCAGCTGGAGGCAAGAGGCTCCACTTCTTCCATTTCCATCCCCTTATATTTATCCAGCAACTCAGAATAAGTAATAGTTTCTATGTCCGGGCTATCTAAAATCTTAGCCCACAAATCAGCTAAATGTTTTCGGTGATGACCTAAATTTTCTCCGTCAAAAGCAGAAACCAGAAATTTATCTGAACGTCTATCATGAGCCACGGCCGAGAAAAATTTATCTATCGAATCCAGCCATTTGCCAAAGAAAAGTAAACTTAAACCGCGGTTGCGAAAAATTACTTTTAAACTCTTTTTATCCTGTCCGGGGAATAAATCTTTGATTTGATATGGTTTATCAAATAAAACTTTTCCAAACTTTCCGTTATAGGCTATTTCGTCCAAGACAATCCATTGATAGCCTAAGCTTTGAATAATTCTGGCTGTCTTTTTGTCATAAGCTAATTCTGGTAAGAAAAAACCTCTTGGTCTAGACCGCCAGATTTTACCAAAATATTTTTGGTTTGAATTTTCATTCAATTCAATCTGACGAATAACCTCAGACTTTGGCAGAAGAGGTAAGATTGGGTGATATTTAGCTGAACCAATTAGTTCAATTTGACCTTTTTCAGCTAAATCCTTAATTCTCTCAATGACTTCCTGAAAACCACATTCTACTAACTGTTCGGTTAAACTGGCGCAGATATTTAAGCTTATTTTCACCTTTGGTCTGGCTTCCAAAATATCAAGAATTGGGTAATAGCTTTCGCGTACTACCTTTTCAATAATTGACTTTTTTTGTCCGGGCGGTTGATAAATGTGTAAAAGATTTACCCAATACATAGTACTAATGTTGTTATTTTCAAACTCCTTATTTATTCACTCGGGACCCGCTTAATCATAAATTCCACCTCCTCGTTACAATTCTTATAAACAATTTTTATCTCGGGATGGTCCTTTTGCCAAACTCGAAAAATCTCATCAGCAAATGACGGTCCAATGATTTTTACATTCTGAAAATCTAAAACCACTTTTTGAAACTTTTCTAAACCAGACAATAATTGCCGGGCTCTTGAACGAGCCATAAACGATTCTCCGAGTTCAAATAGCTTAATAATAGTTTGTCTCTTGTTAAATTCAAAATGTTCTTTCTTCATATATTGTTATATCAAATTTTTATTCTATAGATATCGTGTGCCGGTTTGACCATCCGGCGCATTAATTTATCAATCAAAAGGGTAATCTTTGGTCTAAAAACTTCATAAATTCCTGATATCTCGCCCCGGCGCTTATGGCTATCGGTCTTCCTTTAATTGAGGGCTTCAATGCCCCCTGTTTATCCATAGCGATTGTTTGCTTTTCAAATATTAAGAATTGAGGGTCTATAACGTAAGAAAGGGCTAATGGGTCATGCATAAATGTTGAAGAATACAAATCGTCAAAATAATTTTGCATGCTTTTAATAAATAGGTCTTTTATAGGAGAGGGTGATTGTTCAATTTTTTTATAAATCGGGTGAAACTGATTAATTTCTATGGCCGGGTTGGCTGTAATATCACTTATTACCCATCGCATATTAAGATTTGAATTAAAAACCTTTCTCGCCGCCCCTATGTCATATTTCACATTGTGTTCTATACCCTCCTTTCGGTGAATGGCCCCACCCATAATTACCACTTCCAATTCAGTCTGCAATTCGGGAGCATAATCCAAAAAAGCGGCTAAGTTTGACTGGGGACCGATACAAACATAATATGTCTTAGGGTTTCTTTCTGCTACCCTTTTTATTTTATCAAGATAATCTGATGGACTAATATCCTCTGTCACTAAATCACAAATTACACAGCATTTGTTATGACCCAGGTCCCTGCCTTTGACAACCGGAATGTTTTTATTCAACAACCGGAGTAATTTTTTAGCAAATAAAGCTCGGTGGCCCTGATGTTCGTCAGAAGTTACTATCAAATCTATCTGAATTTCTGGCGAATTAAGTCCTAACAGTAAAGCAAAAGTATCATCTGGGTCCCCGCCAATATCCGTATCTAAAATAATATGTTTTTTCATCTTCTAAACAATTAACTCTATCTATATTTTATCATACCAAGAAATCGCTCCCTTGACGGTTGATAAACTTATTAATTCTAAAACTGAATTACATATAGTCCCTTCTTCTCAATTTTTTTCTTCTGCCCGAAGTAATTAAGACTAAATTTTAGAATATACTTTACTTTCTTTTTAATTTTTCTTCCGGTATATTCTTTTTTCTTGGGGTCCCATTCTTCCAAAATTAGAACATCGCCTTCTTTTATTCTGAAATCAGCTAATCTCAATTCAAATTTTTTCTTGCCTTTTTTCACCAGCTCAAAATACTTTGGCCAAATTTTTTTTCTTATTATTGCCATAAATTCCTTAATATGAGGTTTTGTTTTGATAACTCAACAACTTTATCTTTTATTTCTACTTTTACTCCTGCTTTTATGTTCACGAATGGCCTTTCGGTAAAGCACCACGTATTTTTTAGCCGGCAGTTTCCAGGAATAGGATTCTTTCATCGCCCGACGAACCAGCTTCCGCCAGGCACCCCGTCGCCGATAATCTTCTAAAGCTCGGGCAATGGCAAATAAAAGATTGCGGTGGCTGTAAGAAGTAAAAACAAAACCATTCCCCCGGCCGGTCTGCGGATTATAATTGCTAACAGTATCAGAAAGCCCGCCTACGGCATGAACAATAGGAATAGAACCATAACGCAAGCTGATTAGCTGAGAAATACCGCAGGGCTCAAAACGAGAAGGCATCAAATAAATATCTGAAGCAGCATAAATTTTTCGGGCAATATCTTCGCGGAAAGGTGAGAAAAACAATAACTTTTTGCGATGCTTCCGACTGGCTTTACGCAGAAAATCAGCGTAAACTCCGCCGCCGCTGCCAACCACCGCAATCTGGAGGTCTAACTTTAAAAGATAATCCAAAATCACAATTAATAGCTCAAATCCTTTTTGTTCTGTCAAACGATTAGCTACCCCAATTAAAGGAAAATCCGGATCTACCCTTAAACCAAACTTTTTCTGTAGAGCTATTTTATTTTCAACTTTCTTCTCTAATGAATCAGCATCATAATTAATATAGACATCCGGGTCAAATCTGGGATTAAAAATAGCATAATCAATCCCGTTGATAATTCCGTAAACGTCTTTTTTGCGACCGCGTAAATAACTATCTAAGAGGCAACCAAGTTCTGGCGTCAAAATTTCCTGGGCATGACGTTCACTCACCGTATTAATTATATCACTATAAATAATGGCTCGTTTGGTAAAATTAAGATACTCTATTTTTTTCAAGTCTTCTGGCGGCAGGCCTTTTCCTTTATCTTTTTTCTCGGGCGCGATTTTCCACCAATCTTCTGGCCCTTGAAAAAGCAGGTTATGAATGGTAAAAAGCGTGCCGACATTCTTTAATTCAGGATCATTTTTATATTTTGTCCTTAAAAAATTAGGCACCAGGCCGGCATGCCAATCATGGCAGTGAAAAATGTCTGGCTTAAATTTTAAAATTTTCACCAGCTCAATAGCCGCTAAATTAAACAATAAAAATCGCAAACCATTGTCCGGCCATTCATAAAGTTTATGCGGCTGGCCGATCCGCGAACCAAACAATTCTTGCTGACAGACAAAAAAAACCGGATAATTATCCGGACAAATGATTTTTTTAAAACCAAACTTATACTCTCGACCGGCAAATTTTAAAGATAATTTTTCGCTTAAATTTTCCAATGGCCAGCGCTTTTTTTTAATAACCCCATAGTAAGGAGTAATTACCATTACTTGATGGCCCAAACGGTATAAGGCGCGGGGCAATGAGCGAGCTACATCACCCAGGCCGCCGGTTTTTGAATAGGGTGATATCTCTGAACTAATATGAACAATTTTTAATGATTTGGTCATAAATATCCCAAATATTTAGAAGCAATGATAAACATAGCGTGCGACCAGACCAGGGGATAAATCCCTTTGCGAAAATCATCAAAAATTTGTTCTGGAATATAGCCTTGATATCTATCCAATCTTTCTAAAACCCAGTTGTAATAGCCGAGGGCCCTCTTTTTATCACCAGCCAAAACCCAATAAATAGCTAACCAAAAATTAAGTATTGGCCAGGCTCCGCCCCCTTCCTGGGCTGAACCCTCGCCGTCGTAATAATCAAATTGATATCGTTGAACCCCGCCTTTAACTACCAGTTCTTTTTCAATCTTTTCAACCATATTAACCAGCTCTTCACTCCCCTGGTCGTAAATCTCGAAAGGCCAGGCCAAGCCCAGGAGCGACGCATCAATATTTGAATCATTGATTTTGCCAGCCGTTCGGTAAAAATATTTATCTTTATTGCTGTAAGCTTTTTTAATCTGGTCAATCATCTGTAAGGCTGTTTCCTTCCATAAATGATTCGATTCAATTTCATAAGCTAACAATAATCCTTTGGCGCAGGCCGCCAGAGAATAAGTAAAATTATTCTCCATGGTGATGGAAGTATGACGGCGGTTTTCTTCCCAGATATCAACCGTATGCAAATCAAAATGAGTTTTATCCCAATGATTGGTAATACCGTCAGCTAATCTCTCAACTAGTTCCTTAAATTCCTGGGCTTTTTTTAAATTCTGACGGAAATAATGATGAATAGCCCAGAGAACTACTCCAGCCTGGTCAGGCTCAAAAATGCCTCCCATACTACCAAACCGACCGTTAGTAGCATAATTGGAATAAAGAAGTTTGTCCCGCTTGAAATCTTGCGGAGCCCAATCAAGCCATTTAAAAAATGGCTTTTGACAATCAATCTTCAAAATATCAGCCGCTACACAAGTAAAAGCGGCATCTCTCGGCCAAATCCAACGATAATTAGCGGCCTCTCGGGGAACATAAGGTTTATCAATATTGGCCGCTACAATTGCTCCATTCTCCAGACAACAATCCTTAATTACCTTTTCTGATATTTTAATTAACTTTTGGATTTTGGGTTTCATAAAAAATTAGTGTTAAAAAATCTATTTTTTATTTTCTAGTTTTATTCTCAATCCCTAAGCTCTGGGCACAAGTAACGGCAATAGCCAGAGCGTCAGCTGCGTCATCCGGCTTAGGAATTTTGTCTAAATTAAGAACTATTTTAACCATCTTCTGAACCTGCTCTTTAGAAGCCTGCCCGTAGCCCGTTAAAGCCTGTTTTACTTGCAAGGGCGTGAACTCAGAAATTAAAATATTCTTCTGATTAGAAGCTAGAAGAATCACGCCTCTGGCCTCACCTACTTTAATGGCTGTTTTGGCATTTTTAGCAAAATAGATTTTCTCAATAGCAATTTTTTCCGGCTTATACTTTTTGATTATATCCCTCAGCGAGTGGTAAATTTCAGATAACCTCTCAGAAAAAACAGTTTTGGCTGAAGTTTCAATACAGCCATAATCAAGCACCAACCATTGAGTTTTGCTTTTTAATTTTAAAACACCGTAGCCAGTTCGCGCAATACCCGGGTCAATGCCGAGGATAATCATATCAATATGGTAATTAAATAACTTAATACAAAAACCTAATTATTTTATATTGGTGTAATAATCGTTAACATCCGGGTCGTCATCCAGCTCGGTAAAAACAGCGTCAATTTTTTTCTGGGACGAATCGCTGATTTTAATCGGATCTTTGGCAAACCATTCTATTTCAGCATAATCTATTTTAACTCCATCTTTTTCTAGAAATTCTTTAATCTTTTGTAAATCTTCCAGCCTAGTATAAATAGCTAATTCATTGCCCTCTTCCTTAATATCTTCGGCGCCAGATTCAATAGCCTTTAGTTGTATTTCTTCTTTTTTCTCTTCGGGCTCGTCAAGCACTACTCGGATAATTCCTTTTTTGGCAAACATCCAGAGGACTGAATTCTGTCCGCCTAAATGACCGTCGTGTTTATTAAAAATACGCCTGATACTGGCCGCAGTGCGATTTTTATTACCGGTCAAAGCTTCAATAATCAAGGCAGTGCCTTCTGGACCAAAGCCCTCATAAATCACCTCTTCAATCTCTTCACCAGCCAATTCACCGGTCCCTCGTTCTATAGCCCGTTCTATATTACTCTTGGGCACGTTGGCCTGCCTGGCCTTTTCAACAGCCAGGCGCAACTTAAAATTAGCTGAAATATCACCGCCGCCCTGACGGGCTGCTACAGTAATAGCGTATCCCAGTTTGGTAAATAAGGCGCTTTTCTTGGTATCAATCGCGCCCTTGGAATGCTTTAGTTTGGCCCATTTTGAATGCCCGCTCATAAAATTAAGTAATTAAAGTATTAGTTAATAATATCATAACAATAATTTTATCTGTTGTCTACAAGCCAAGTTATGTTATAATGTAAGAATACTAAATACTAAACACTAAATAGTAATTTATGACTACTCTTGATGATATCAAACAAATCAAAAAATTGGATAAATCGGGTTTAGCTAATTTTATAGCTGATTTGCCCGAGCAATGCTTAAAAGCCGAACAACAAAGCCAGAAAATAATTCTATCCAAGAATTACCAGAACACTGAAAAAATTGTTATTTGCGGTATGGGCGGCTCAGCTATCGGCGGTGAATTAATCAAGGATTTAACGGCTGACCAGCTCAAAATTCCGGTTATTGTTAATCGTGATTGGAATCTGCCAGCGCTGGTTGACCAGAATACCCTGGTTATACTGGTCAGCTATTCCGGCCAAACACAAGAGACCCTTTCTTGCGCAAAAAAAGCTATTAAGAAAAAAGCAAAAATTTTCATTATTACTGGCGGCGGAGAATTGGCCAAATTAGCCAAAAAAGAGAAAATATCTGTTTTGAAATTTAATTACCAGGCCCCGCCCCGGGCCAGTTTGGGTTATTTATTTATACCTATTTTGGTTATTTTAGAAAAACTCAAATTTATCAGTTTAAAAAGCTGGTCAATTAAATCATCTCTTGGCCAACTCAAAAAATTTAGCCAGGCTTTCGATTTAGAAGTGCCAACAGAAAAAAATATAGCTAAATATCTGGCTTACTTCGTTTTTGACCACTTGCCAATAATTATTGCCCCGACCAAAATGACTGGAGTAGCCCGACGTTGGAAAACACAAATGGCTGAAAATAGTAAAAATTTTGCCTTTTTTGAAATCTCTCCGGAGATTCTTCATAACTCAATAGAAAGTCAATTCCCCTGGCGGCTCAAAGATGAACTGGTTTTTTTAATTCTTGAAGAGTCAAAAGGGAAAAGAGAATCCCGAAAAGCACTTAAAACTTTTCAAAAATTATTAGATAAACAAAATATTCGCTGGGAAAGCGTGCCCACCTTTGGCACCAACCTATTTATTCAGACACTTTCTTCAGTTATCATGGGTGACTGGTTGAGTTTTTATCTATCTATGCTTAATCAGACCGACCCAACGCCAGTTAATAATATCAACTGGCTAAAGAAACGGTTGAAAAAATAAAATCTCTAAGAATGACTAAATCACTAAATGGTAGTCTCGTTAGATTAAAAAAAAGCTGGCCCTGGCTGAGCTATTTTTTAATCTTTGCTATTGGTTTTATTA
>CAZMTM010000023.1:0-7615 GCA_964569175.1 uncultured Gammaproteobacteria bacterium
AGGCTAAAAAAGATGGTCGCAAACTAGTTGAAAAACCAAAAGCATTTGAATTTCTCTACCGCCACTGGACAACAGACAAAGGTAAGGCTACGCTGATGATTGACCTGTATCAATTTACCGGTAACAAAAACTCTGAAGTGGCAAAAGGTATTTTTGACGAACTGCGACTGTACGGACGATTGGTTGAACCTCTACAAAGAATTGAACTTCTTAGAGAAAAGTACCGATTACTACGCAGTCGAGATGAATTTCACCAGAACCGGAAAATAGGCCTGGCCGAACCGGAAGAGAGAAAGAAGGATTGGAAAGAACAATTAGTTGAAGCCCAAGCCGGACTTACGGAAAGAGCTAAAATTAAAAAAGGGGAAGCTAAAACTAAAAAACGCAAGAAACAGCAAACAAAAAAGGACCCGGCATCAAAGGCCTTCAAAAGAAAACGCGAGCAAGAAAAAAGGAAAACATCTTCTCAAGAATAAAAACACCGAAAATTTCCAGTTCTAAATTCTACTTTATAAATTAAATCAGTTTTTAAAAAACAAAAAGGCCCTGAGCAATCAGGGTCTTTACATTTATAACAATCTATGGCAAAATAAATCTATGAATATTAACGACCAAAATTTTCAAGAAGAGGTTTTAGGGTCAGACCAGCCGGTTCTGGTTGACTTTTTCAGTGACTGGTGCCCACCCTGTAAAATGTTAGCGCCGATTATTGAAGAGCTGGCTAACGAATACCAGGGGAAAATTAAAATTGACAGATTAAACATTGAAGCCGGGCCGGGAATTGCTCAAAAATATGAAATCAGGAGTATCCCCACGCTGATTTTTTTCAAAAAGGGGCAGGAAGTCAAAAGACTGGTTGGCCTTCGGGACAAAGAATATCTGAAGAAAGAAATTGATTCTATCTTAATCCTAAAATCTTAAATCTTTATTCAGTATATGATTTATGATTTAATTATTATCGGAGCCGGACCGGCTGGGCTAACAGCCTCAATCTATGCCTCACGATACGGATTAAAGCATTTACTAATTGGCGCTTTATCAGGCGGCTTAGCTTCAACGGCCTATTCAATTGAAAACTATCCGGGGTATAAAAAAATCAGCGGCGGAGAACTAATGAAACAATTCACCGAACAGGCTAAAACTTACGGGATAGAAATCTTACCGGAAGAAATAGCGAATATTAAAAAAAAGAAAGAAATTTTTGAGATAAAAACTAATTCCGATAAAAAATTCCAAACAAAAACTATTATCCTGGCTCTGGGCACTCAGCATCGGAAATTAGGTATTCCGGGTGAAAAAAAATTTCTCGGTCGAGGAATCAGTTATTGTACCACCTGCGATGGACCGCTCTATAAAGACAAAGTGGTGGCCGTAGTTGGTGGCGGCGATTCAGCCTTAACCAGTGCCATCTTTTTAATTAAACTGGCTAAAAAAGTTTATCTTATTCACCGTCGCAAAGAATTCCGAGCTAAAATTATTTGGCGGGATAAAATAAATCAATCAAAGAAAATTGTCAAAGTCTTGGCCAGACAAATAAAAGAAATCAAGGGTAACCGGGTGATTCAGGAAATTATCTAAGAAAAACTTAAAAATTGACGGCCTCTTTGTTGAAATCGGTTTAGGGCCAGGCGGCGGCGGACTTTATCTGGATCCAGCCATTCAGCCGCAACAAAATAAAGCCGGCTATATTGAAACCGACTATTTAATGCGTACTAATATCTTTGGTCTATTGGCGGCTGGAGACATTACTGGACCAACTGATAAATTAAGGCAAATTGTTACAGCTGCAGCTGAAGGGGCCATTGCGGCTACCTCGGCAGCGCGTTTTTGTCAAAAATAAGTTGCCAAATCAAAATAATTACTCCAGCTAGAATCATCAGGTCGGCTAGATTAAAAATTGTTAGCAATGGCAAATCAAAATAGTCTATCACCGCTCCTGATTGCCAGCGATCCAGAATATTACTAAAAGCGCCAGCCAAAATTAGACTGAAACCGAAGATTCTGGCTATCCGAACTGACTGATAACTTCTAATTATCCCAGAAACTACCCAGGCCAGAATAATTATCAAGAGAAAATAAAAAATAAACCCTTTCAAAGGAATACTTAAAGCGATATTTGGATTCCGGAAAAGAGAAAATCGTAAAAAAAGAAATTCTTCAGTTGCTCCGCTGAGAGCAACTTTTTTTAAAATCCGGTCTAAAATAAAAAAAAATAGAACCCAGATATTAATTAACAATAGCTGCTTCTTCATTTTAAAGACGAATTCATTTTATTCTTACAAACCAGACAATGCTTGGCAGTAGGAAAAACTTTTAATCTCGGCCTGGCAATTTTCTTGCCGCATTCCTCGCAAATCCCATAACGACCCTGGCTAATTTTTTTCAAGGCTAAGTTAACCGCCCCTAATGAATTAGTCAGATTGTCTTCTAGGGAAAGACTATCAACAAAAGCCGCCACTTCGTCAGCATTCTCATCTTCCGCCCTGCCATATTGGGGAAATTTGGCCTCGTAGCCATCAATGTCGCGGCTGCTTTTCTGGGCTACTTCTTCAAGTTGTTTTTTAATTTCTTGAAGCCGTTTTTCTAAATTCTTTTTAATCGACTGCAAAAAATTTCTTTTTCCAAACATTTTAATTCACTTAATTAATTAAATTAACCGGACTGGTAAAATTTAGTAAAAAATTAAAATTGCTAAACTGAGCTTTTAGCAACGAACTTCTTAATTAGTTATTAATTTGAATAATCTGCAATCTATAAACCACCTCTTTATTATATCTCAATCTAGTTTAACTTTCAAAACAGGTTATCCACACCCCTCACTTATTCACTAAAATTCAAACACCCTCTAATCCGGTTTCCTTTTACAATCGCGGCCAGGTCATTTAAACCAGATTTTTTAATCCGCCAGTACAAGGCTGAAGAGAAATTCTTTCCTAAACATTCTCGCAAAAAAGATTGGTCTATTTTTCCAACATTAACGCTGCCATCCGATAATTGATAGTTTCGCAATGTTTCTTCTATCCAGGTAAGACGATTAGAAACAAAAGTATTTTTTTCATTCTGCGATAAAGCGATTTCAATATCCTTCTCTGGATCTATTAGAAAACGGATTTCTGTACCGTTAATTTCTTTTTTTTCAAAAACAAAAGCCGCCGGATTTACCAAAAGTTCAACAAAACTGGAGCTATCAGGTAAACTCACTTTTTCTTCTATTGGTTTTTGAACAGCCAAATTAGTTTTAATTCTGTCTTCCATATTATCTAAAGATTCAGACTTGGCAAAAATGAAGACAAAATTTAGCGCAGTATTCTCGTCAATCGGTTTGGCCAGAAGAACCAGATTTGGATAAGCTGTTTCTAATATAATTTGTGAAGAAAAAATCCCTAAATCCAAGTTCCAGAAAACAGCTGCCGTTTCTGGAGTAATAAACTTCAGGCCCTGCGTCAAACTAAGAGAAGTTTGACTGGCAAGCCGCCAATCTATTGGCACAAATGAATCTAAATCAAAAATTAAATTCTGTCTCCATGGCGAAATATTCAGTTTAACAAATTTATTTTTTACCTTCTCATTCAATTCAGATAGTATTTCCCTATATTGACCAGGCTCTTTTGATCTCCAATCCTCAGATTGTAAAAAACCATTCAATTGCTCTAAATTAATATAGACCCGCCCCCAGGCCCAGACTTTGCCAGACGGAATAAACAAAAATTTATTTTTATTTCCTGATTCAAGGGTTCTCTGTTGGATAGATTTTAAAATTTCCGAAGAAGAGGCCAGCGCCCAGATATGCGGCCCAATTTTCTGAGAAAAAAATTGTTCTTCTTCGGGACCAGCTAAAACTAGAGGCAGTTCGGCTACACTTTTCTTTGCTTTTAAAATAAAAATTAAATTTATCTCTGACGAATTATCCACGGTTAGGCCAATCAGACCGACTTCATCTAATAACGGAATCAACTCTTTTGGAAAATTAGCGCCGATAATGGCCAAATCTGAATTGCTTTTAGCAAAATTATCAAAAACTTCTTGCGGCCAATGATTATTTAACCACTTAAAACCGCTATGGCCGGCGTGACAAAATTTATTCAAGTTCAGGTGTAAATAAAAAAGGTTATCAGCTGGGACAAAACTGATTAAGGTATCCGGCGCCCAGTAAAAATAAGTAAGTAAAATAAAACTGACCAAAACAATAATCGCCAGTATTAAGAAAAGGTATTTTTTTACTTTGCTAAACATTTTTATATATTTATACATCCATTTGTCCATGTACTGCCTATTTTATAGGAAAGAGGCGACAGGTCAAGCATTGATGAGATTTTGTCTCGTCAATATGTTCCCCTCCTCTTGACTTACTTAAAAGACCCTTTATAATATAATCTTATATGACAAAAGATTCCACAATTCAAAAAGAATATCTTCAATTAATTAAAGCTCTGCCCAAGGTGGGTGATTTAGTTGAAGCTAGAGTAATTGAAATTGGTCGAAATGAAGTTTACCTAGACATTAACGGTCTAACCACTGGCATTGTGCGGGGACCGGAACTTTTTGATGAATCCGGGGAATTCTCTAATTTAAAAAAGGGCGACAAAGCCGTAGCCACGGTTATTGATTTAGAAAACGAAAGAGGGCTAATTGAATTATCTTTTCGCTACGCCAGCCACAAAAAAGCTTGGGAAAAACTTCAATCTCTGGTTAAAGCAGGCGAATTGATTTCCGTCCAGGTTACGGACGCCAATCGAGGCGGACTAATTATCCACTATGGAAAAATTCAGGGATTTTTGCCCGTTTCCCATCTTAAAAACGAACATTATCCTCGCGTGGAAGGCGGTGACAAAAATAAAATCTTAGAAAAACTAAAAACATTCATTGGCCAGAAACTTCAGGTAAAAATTATTAACGCTGAGGAAGAAGCTGGGAAAATGATTGTCTCGGAGAAGGGTGCGCTACTAAGAAAAGAAATGGTTCATAAAAAATATAAAGTCGGAAATGTTGTTGAGGGAAAAATCAGCGGACTGGTTGATTTTGGTGCTTTTATTACTTTCGACAAAAGCCAGGAAGGCTTAGTCCATATTTCCGAATTGGCCTGGCAAAGGATAGACCATCCTCAAGACATAGTTAAAATAGGCGATAAAGTAAAGGCAGAAATTATCGGCGTCACTGAAGATGGAAAAATCTCTCTTTCGGTCAGAAGGTTATTAGCCGATCCATGGAAAAAAGTCAATGAAAAATATAAAATGGGGCAGGAAATAACCGGTAAGGTACTTAAGGTTAATCCTTTCGGTCTATTTGTTGAATTAGATCCAGAAATCCATGCCTTAGCCCACATTTCTGAACTCTCGGATAAACCAATCGGGGATGTCTCTAAAATTGCTAAAGCGGGTGACAAACTGAAGTTTAGAATTGTCTCTATTGAGCCTGAAGACCACCGCTTGGGTTTGTCTTTAAAAAATGTCGGAAAAGCTACCAAGGAAAAAGAGAAGACCAAAATAAAAAAGAATACTAAAGAAAAAACAAAAAAATAAAAACATGAAGATGTTATTAAAAAATTTTCTTATCTTTTTGATTGTTTTTTTAATTATTGCCGGTATTTTCAGTTTGGTTAATATAGAAGGCCAAAAAATTGAGGAAATAACTTTAGACGAATTAGTCCAAGAAATTGAGGAGGGGAAAATTAAGGAAATTACTGTTGAACAAAATCGTTTGAATATTCTCTTAGTCAATGAAGATCTACAATTTGCTTTTAAAGAGGAAAATGAATCTTTGACTAATCTTTTAAGTAATTACGGAGTAATTCCGGAAAAATTATCACAAGTTTCTATTAAAGTTAAAAGCACCAGCGGCCGAAACATGTTTTTTACCGTTATTCTTCCTTTCCTTATTCCTTTACTATTGTTGATTGGCTTTATTTATTTTTTTTCCCGCCAGATAAAAGGCGCTGGCATGCAGGCTTTTAAATTCGGCGAAAGTCAAGCTAAAAGAATCAGTCCAAAAGACAAAAAAGTAAAAATAACTTTTAAGGATGTGGCTGGCATTGAGGAAGCTAAAGAAGAGCTTCAGGAAATAGTTGAATTTTTAAGAACTCCTAAAAAGTTTATTGCCTTGGGCGCCAAAATTCCTAAAGGAGCACTGCTAGTCGGCCCACCGGGTTGTGGCAAAACGCTCTTAGCCAGAGCGGTGGCCGGAGAAGCCAGGGTGCCCTTTTTCCATATTTCTGGTTCTGAATTTGTACAAATGTTTGTCGGGGTTGGCGCCAGTCGCGTACGGGATTTGTTTCGAAAAGCCAAAAAAAATCTCCCGGCTATTGTCTTTATTGACGAATTAGACGCAGTCGGTCGCCAAAGAGGCGCGGGGCTGGGTGGTTCTCATGATGAGAGAGAACAAACTTTAAATCAAATTCTGGTGGAGTTGGACGGTTTTGAACCGAATAGTGGATTAGTGGTTCTGGCCGCCACCAACCGGCCCGACATCTTAGATCCAGCTCTGCTTAGGCCAGGCCGATTCGACCGAAAGATTATCCTTGATTTGCCAGATATTAATGGTCGAGAAGCAATTCTAAAAATCCATGCCCGGGGAAAACCCCTGGCTTCTAATATAAAATTGAGGCGCATTGCCGAAAGAACTCCGGGCTTCTCGGGTGCTGATTTAGAGAATCTGTTGAATGAATCAGCGATTTTGGCCGCCAAATTTAATAAACATAAAATTGGCACTTCAGAAATATTAGAAAGTATTGAAAAAGTAATGCTTGGTCCGGAAAGAAAAAGTCATGTCATTTCCAAAAAAGAACGAAAAATTGTCGCCTATCACGAAGCCGGACACGCTATTCTCAGTCACCATCTGCCCGGCTGTGACCCAGTCCAGAAAGTATCTATCATTTCTCGCGGTCAAGCAGCCGGCTATACTCTAAGAATGCCAGAAGAAGAAAAATATCTTCGCACCAAATCCGAGTTTTTAGATAACTTGACAGCCCTGCTGGGCGGATATGTCAGCGAGGAGCAATTTCTCGGTGAAGTCACCACTGGCGCTTCATTAGACCTCCGCCAGGCTACCCAATTAGCTCGTAAACTAGTTACTGAATATGGCATGAGTGAACTGGTCGGCCCACGGACCTTCGGCAAAAAAGAAGAATTAATTTTCCTCGGCCGGGAAATTGCCGAACACAAAGACTATTCAGAAAAAGCCGCCCAAACTATAGACGAAGAGGTTTCTAAATTTATTAATCTTTGCTATAATAAAGCCAAGGACATTTTAAAGAAAAATAAGCGTCAGGTTAAAAAAGTGGCCAATCTCTTATTGAAAAAAGAGACTTTAGAAAAGGAAGAATTTTTAAAAGCCGTGGCTTAGACATAAACAGTTGAGGTAGAGTTATGCACCTAAAACGCTTGTTCAAACAGGCTTACCAAATTACCTGGCAAAATCCATACCTCTGGTTGCTCGGCTTTTTTGCTGCTCTTTTTGCCAGTAACGAAATTAGTTCTATTATCTTCAACTCTCGGCGGGTTAATAACTGGATAAATAATTTAGTTACTTTTAAAATTTTTCAAAGCCAATTTCATGAGATTTTTGACACTCTCGGCACCTTCAGCCCCGTTAATCCTCGAGCGGTCTTTAATTTGACTTT
>CAZMTM010000024.1:0-7584 GCA_964569175.1 uncultured Gammaproteobacteria bacterium
TAATCCCCTTTAAGCGTCTTGGAAATGCCCTGTACGAGAGTCCAGAGGAGATTGACTGCAGCATTTTTTCCATGTGTTGCCGCAAAATTTTCTGACATCTGTTTTTCTAATCCTACAACAAGTTTTCTCGGGCCTTGGAGAAGTTCGTCAAAATCGGTAATTATCTCTTTCTGCCGTTCTTGCCGTTTTTGCTGATATGCCAACACCCTTCCCTTTTTTTCCTTAAATTCTAAGGCTTTAGCCCGCAATTTAGGCAGGTATTCAAAAACTTGCGACTTCAAGTTTTGTCTGGCTAAGGGGCCGCGTGAGACCAGGGTATAGACAGATGGTTTGTCAATTGACCTGACTACTCTTAAAAGTTTGTCTTGGCTTTGTTTTTTCTCAAGCCCGGCTAATCTGTTCTCACCCAAAATTTTTTCAACAATGTCTTGGTCTTCAGCCCAGTCCAGGAGGTCATTAAAATCTTCGCAGGAAAAGCGGTTGGCCTTAGCTATCTCGGAGATTTCACCAAAAACATAGTCAGCCACATTTTTTTTGTATTCCTCCAGCTGTCCTTCGCCAAATTTATTTGGAAGTTCGGTCATAATTACACCCCCTTTCTCTTTATTAAGTTTATTAAAATAAAGACCTTTATTATTTAACACAATAACACAATTCAAAATTTTGTCAAGAAAAGCCCCGACTTTATGTCGGGGCTATAATTTTTAAAAATCAACATTCAGGAACCATCCTGATTTCCAGCGGCTCCATTCGCCATCTCTGAGATAACAGTATTTTTCCCATTGCAAAGAAACCTTACTCATAATCATAAACTTGATGGAGAATCCTGTTCGGTTGGTCCATTCCATTCCTTTGTTGGCATACCAAATGTCACCAGCATACCAGAATACACTCCCATTGACCCGAACTCCGATGCCTCCAGCAGAGCCGATTGGCATCCAGGCGGGTTGGGCTGCAATCCAGTTAAGAACTGGAAACCTGAATTCGGTTTGTAGCTGCAATAAGTCAGTTCCTGCTTTAGGAAAGTTCCAGCGTCGATGAACATCACTTGACCAGGTAATCATTCTGTCTTTTCCGAATGATTTGAGATAAAAAATCCGATTAGCTAGTATAAGCCTGGTAGAGAATATCTGGAAATAATGACGCCCGTCGAGCATGAAATATCCTTCCAATAATTTATTGGGCATCATTAAAAAATTATATTGAGTAGCTAACCAGCTGCCACGTTGAACTTCTGCATAGTTACCAAAGGTTCGGTCATGCATGAAATACAGGCCTGAGCCGGCTATTGGTCCGCTTTCGGAGATGAAGTAAACACTGGGATTCCATCCTTGATTGAAACTATCGTTGAAATTTAAGTAGGACTCTTTTTTATCTCGTTTATTTCGGGAATCATTAGGCGAAATCATTTTTGCTGGATTCCATCTGTCATAATTCACTTCAAATCGATAGGTTCGTTTTAACCATCCTGAAGTTATACCAATACCAATTCCATTTTCCAGATTAAGCGGATAAAAGAAATTAGCATGTCCGCGGATAGTATGGTCTATAACAACATTAGGTTTAGTGTGTTCTTCTATACTACGATAAACAAAATATCGGTAAGCTTCTATAGTGTACTGTTTCAGCAGTCGGGAGCGTAGATCAACCTTGCTCGCATAAATCTGATAGTATATGTCAACACCAGACCGTCCACCCATTGTTCCGCCGCCTGCTAAACCAAAAGTAAAAATTTCTTCACCGGTAGTGGAAGCAAAACCGGGTTGGTTAGCTCCCATCTGGAAAGCATATCTGTATTTCCATCCTTTTAGCGGAGACAATTCAGCTACTTCATCTGGCTCGTCCATGGTCCAGGTAGTCGGAGAGATATTAGCAAATCCAGCTGGAAATTCTGGAAAAACTTGATTCTCAAGGGATAATCTTCTCAACCGCCCTCTTCTATCTAGAAAAAGTAAAGTCGTTTTGTCTTCCCATCCAACGATTTGTCCGGCTCCTTCAAAGCTGCTGAAAACTTCATAAACTTTATAGCGGTTCCAGATAAAGATTTTGGGAGAGTGGTCAAGAGTCAACAATCTGAAGGCAATCAAATCATCAGTTGGCGAAATCATTGGTTGGTCAATAAAAGTAGCCTTATCGTCAGATTGACAGAAAGAAACTATTTTACCGGTTTCCAGCCAAATTCCGCAAAGAGCCGTTCTTTCTTTCGCTATTCGGTCTGAAGCAAAAACAATTAATTTTCCGTTGTTAGCAAAACAAGGGTTAAAATCACGATAGACATCATTGCTTAACCGTTCTATTTTATCTGTCTCAATATTCCAGATATAGAGATCGGAAAGACCGTTTGGGGCGATACCCTCAAAAACGACTTTTGTGCCTTCCTTATTGAAAGAAGGTTTATTAATGGTCAGGATTTCTTTCCGGCGTAACAGTTTGACTCTTTTAGCTTTTTTCTTGCCCAGCTTATAGATATGGAGTTCATCTTGTCCTTCACGATTAACTGTCAGAGCAACCAGGTTTCCCTTGATACTCGGTGTATTATCTAGGCGGTACCACAAGCTCATATCTTTAAACATGTGATGCAGGCGCCAGATTTGCTTACTGGTCAGGTCTTTAACCTCAGTTCTGACTCCCCATTTTGAATCCTGAGCGAAATAAGCTACTTTGCCTTTATCATAGCTGGCATAACCATAACAATTAAGTGTTTTGTCAACTTTCTCTGGAGATGGTTTTAACTCGTCAGCATAGACAGTTTGGAAATATTTATAGCGGACCCACTGGTGCCATTCTTCTTCCATTTCCGCTAATTTTTCACCAAATACTGCTTCCCATGCTTTTTCAGTAGTAGGATAACGCACTTTCTGAATTACAAATTCAAGAAGGGCTTCTTTCCCGTATTCATTTACTATCCATGTCACGAAACTATGTCCAAAATCATAAACATCCATGCCCATCATTCTGGCTAATGCTGGCACTCCCATGCTTACATCACAAATCTGTCTTCTCATCCAGTCGTCCCTTAGAATTGCCAGATAACTCTGGTTGTAATCCTGATTAAATTCTCGGTTAAGTGTTTCGGCAAATCCCTCAACAAACCAGAGCGGTAATTGAAGATTACGATCTATCTCTCCGCGAGGAATTTTGTAACGTTTACAGGCCTCTCTCATAATCTGGAACATCCAGGCGTGAGCCAACTCGTGGTACATCACATTCTTAAAAAGAATATAAGAACCAGGATAAGGCACTGCGACCCGCCAATTCATGGTTTCATTAAATCCTAACACCCCGGGGGGCATTAAACCAGGACTTAATTTTTGCTGAGTAAAAAGCTGTAGGGAAGGATAGACAAAAATTGCACGGTTTTTATCCTTCCAGTTATGAACGGTCATGGTGTCAGATTTATGAACAGTAATAATCGTGTCGGCAAGCACAGTATCAAGAACCGGCCGGTTATCCATACCTAATCTTTCTCTAGTGTACACATTTTTGATAGTGGTATCAGATGGAACAGCGTCAAACCAGGTAAATTCACTAAAAAACTCTTGTGAATAGGTAGCATAAACTTCATCAACAACAGCTTGAGCGGCTGGGATGAACCACTGCATTCTTTCTGGGTACCAAAGTTCGTACCCGCCGTTACCAATCTTTACTTCTATGAGTTGCCAATTGAACTGATCATAAGTTACTGCATTTCTAGCAGTCAAATTAAGGACTGGAGCAAACAGAAAACCAGCAATCAACAGACATAACAGAAATTTTTTCATTTCCTTTACCTCCTTTTTACCTGTATCAACTGTGAGTTGTACAGGGTTGTTTTAAACAACTGTTTTTAAGTTTAACCTTTATCGTTTTTTTTGTCAAATACGTGCGGTGGATAAAATGGGTAGTTGTTAATTTGGCTCAGTGTATTAAGATAAAGTTATGTTCCAGGATATTTTTTTGATTTTACTCCTTATTTTTTTAGGCACGGCTGTTTACGCCGGAGTTAGGGGTGCTCCCTGGGTGGGCAGCCGGAAAAAAGATGTGCAGCGTTTTTTAAAAATAGCTGACATTAAGCCCGGACAAGTGGTTTATGACCTTGGTTCCGGCGACGGCCGAATAGTGATAGCGGCTGCTAAAATCGGAGCCCGAGCCATTGGTCTGGAAGTTTCACTTCTTCCTTATCTGTTGAGTAAAATAAAACAGGGCTGGGCTCATTTGCCAAACCTGACCATTAAATACAAAGATTTTTTTAGAGAAGACTTGTCGTCAGCCGATATTGTTTATATTTTTCTGACAGCCAAAGCTCACCGTCGTTTAAAAGAAAAATTAGAAAAAGAATTAAAATCAGGGGCTAAAGTAATTACTTATGTTTGGCCAATACCGGGCTGGCAGCCAATTAAGAAAGATAAACCAGGTGCTCAATCAATTGCCCTGTATTTGTATCAGCTTGACGGGTGTGGATAACTAATACTTGCATTATTAAATTATGGGTATATACTCATAATGTCTGTTTTGTAAAGATTAATTTGTAAAAAGAAAATTATGCCATTTAGAAATGGGGCCGGACCCTCAGGTCAAGGCCCTGGTACTGGTCGAGGTTTAGGCCAAGGCGGCGGTCGAGGCCGCCAACCGGGTGGTTTTGGTTTGGGTCCTAACGGAGATTGTGTTTGTCCTTCTTGTGGGACAAAAGCACCTCATCAAAGAGGTGTCCCCTGTTATGAACAAAAATGTCCCAAGTGCGGCCAACCAATGACCAGGACCAGATAAACTAAAAATTGTGAATCTTGATTTTATAAATCTTAAATAATTAAACAAGATGAAAATTTGTATTTCTTCAACCGGACCGAATCTTGATTCTTCGGTTGATCCTCGATTTGGCAGATGCCAGTATTTTCTCATTGTTGATGAGAAGGGTGAATTGATTAAATCAGTGCCCAATCAAGGCGTCCAGGCGATGAGAGGGGCTGGTATTACTGCGGCCCAGTTCGTAGCTGATGAAAAGGTTCAGGTAATTATTACCGGAAACATCGGTCCCAATGCTTTTGGTGTTCTCCAAACATCGGGAATAAAAATCTATACAGGTGCTTTTGGTATGACCGCTAAACAGGCCTTGGATAAATATAACAAAGGAGAATTGAAGGAAACGAGCACAGCTAATGGACCGGGTCAATTCGGCAGAGGAGCAGGTTCTGGCAGAGGTCGAGGTCGCTCATGGTAAATTTTAAATATGTCCAAAAAAATTAAACAAGTGGTGGTGACCGGTGGCAAAGGCGGAACCGGTAAATCCACCGTGACTGTTTTATTAGCTAGTAAATTTATAAAAGAGGGCAAGAAAGTAATGATAGTTGATTGCGACGTAGAATGCCCCAATGATTATTTATTGGTTGGCCAGCGGTTAAAAAAACCGGTGGATTTTGTTTATGCTAATTTTCCAAAATTAATTAAGTCAAAGTGTAAAAAATGCGGTTTGTGCGCCAAGGCCTGCAAATCTAATGCTATTTTTCAAGCGCCCGGCAAATATCCGGTATTTTTGCCGGAGCTCTGTTCGGCTTGCGGAGTTTGCTGGCTAATTTGTCCTGAAAAAGCGATTAAACCAAAAAAGGTAAAGACCGGAAAAATTTTTACCGCTAAAATCAAAAATAATCTCTGGCTAATCACTGGACTAGCTAAACCTGCGCTGGAAGAAACCGGACCGGTGGTAGCTGGGGTTAAAAAATTTGCCTTGAATTTTGCCAGAAAGAAAAAGATTGACCTAATATTATTTGATACTGCGCCAGGCACTCATTGTCCGGTAATTCAAGCAGTGCTTAATACGGATTCAGTTTACGTGGTCACCGAACCGACGCCAATGGGGGCTTACGATTTGAATTTAATTTTAGACTTACTTAAAAAATTAAAAGTTTCGGCTAAAATAATTTTAAATCAAGCAGACTTGGGAGAGAAAAAAGAAGTGGAAAAAATTGCCAGGAAATATAAGACAAAAATTGTGAAAGAAATTCCTTATTCTAAAAAATTAGTCAAAGCTTATTCAAGGGGCCAATTATTAAATTACAAAAACCTATAAAACATTTTTTTACACGATGGCACAATTAATTCTTACAAATCAAAATTTTCAGGAAGAAGTTTTGGAAAGTGATATTCCGGTACTGATAGATTTCTGGGCGCCGTGGTGCCGACCATGTTTAATGATAGCACCTATTGTTGCTGAAATTGGCCAAGAATTCGAAGGCAAAATAAAAGTAGGCAGATTGAATGTGGATGAAGCTCAAGATATAGCCATAAGGTATAAAATTATGAGCATCCCCACCTTAATTATTTTTAAAGATGGGGCCGAGGTTTTTGGCTTTATCGGCGTTCAACCCAAACATATCATTGTTGAAAAAATTAAATCTATTCTTGGACTGTGAGAATTTAATTTTTAATTATGCCTATTTTTGAATACAAATGCCTAAAATGCGGCCATAAGTTTGAAGAGCTTGTATCAGGGGGAAAAAGTCCACATTGTCCAAAATGTGGCAGTGTTAATTTAAAAAAATTAATTTCTAGTTTTAGTACAAATAAAAAATCAGAAGGGGGTTGCAGTAGCGGCAGTTGCCCTGCTTGTAATCTTAAATAAAATTAAAAGTGAAAAATGACAACTTTTAGCAATATCAATCAAGCAAAGGAATATTTTGCTAAAATTATAAAAGAACAATTAAATCGAGTCGGGTCTTTGAAAAAAGAAGAATGGATAAATTATAAAAAATTAAAACCAATTAGAATCGGTTTCATCGCCGGTGATGGTATTGGTCCTTATATTGTAAATGAAGCAAAAAAAATTTTAAAATTTTTATTAAAAAAAGAAGAAAAAAATAAGAAGATTCAATTTAGAAACATTGATGGGCTGACCATTGAGAATCGGGCCAAGGTTATGAAAACAGTACCTCCGAATGTTCTTGAAAAAATCAAAAAATGCCAAGTGATTCTTAAGGGACCGACAACAACACCAAAAAAAGGAGATATCTGGCCAAATATAGAGAGCGCAAACGTAGCATTAAGAAAAGAGCTTGATTTGTTCGCCAACATTCGTCCAGTAAAAATACCTCAAGAAAATATAGACTGGATTTTTTTTAGAGAAAATACTGAAGGAGCTTATGCTTTAGGAAATAAAGGAATAAATATTACTGATGACCTTGCCGTAGATTTTAAAGTTACTACAACCCAAGGTTCAAAACGAATAATAAAACTAGCTTTTGATTATGCAAAGAAAAATAAAATTGATAAAGTAACAGTCGTCACCAAGGCAAATATAATAAAGGCCACCGACGGAAAATTTTTAAGTGTTGCAGAAGATATAGCTAAAAAGTATAATGGAATTAAATTGGACCACTGGTTTGTTGATATCTTCAGCGCTAAACTTCTTGATCCGAAAAGGAGAGAAGAGTTTAGAGTTGTTGTACTGCCCAACCTTTATGGAGACATAATTACAGATGAAGCTGCAGAATTACAGGGAGGCGTTGGAACGGCTGGCAGCGCAAACGTAGGAAAGAGATATGCTGTGTTTGAAGCTATCCACGGTTCTGCATTAAGAATGGTAAAAGAAGGAAGAGCAAAGTATTCTAATCC